>JAICEP010000784.1 GCA_025924095.1 Sorangium sp. | reverse complement strand
ATGCGTTTGCGGTAGGCGCGGCGCATCGGGGCGAGCCGTTGCCGGTGGCGGGCGTTGTTGACGCGTGCCTGCCGTCGGGCGTCGAGCTTCCCGCGGGCGGTGCGGCGGGCGGCGGCGGTGCGGCGGGCGGCGCTGGCGCCGGTGGTGCTCCCGCGGGGCCGGGCGTGACGGGCGTGCTCGTGGACGAAGCGGGGCAGCCGATCGTCGGCGCTCCCGTGCTCCTGTGCAACACCGTGGTCTGCTACTCCGACAGATCGAAGGAGGGGGGCCGCTTCACCTTCCTCTGCGACGCGGAGCCGCCTGTCGACTTCGTGGTGAAATCGATCGAGGACGCGGGGACGACGCCGCGCCGGGGCGTGGCCATGTTCCCGCTGCGCTTCCGCGACACGGCCACCGTCGACGCGGGGTCGCTCTTCGTGCCGGCCCTGCCGGCGGGCGCCGTCCTTGGCTCGGACAGCAGCGATCCGCAGACCCTGGAGGTCGGCGACGGCCTCCGGCTCACCGTGAGCCGCGCCGACCTCGCGGCGCCGCTCGGCGCGTCCCCCCACGACATCGCGGCCCGGAGGATCCCGCCGGAGCGCGTGCCCCCGCTCCCCGATCTGGGCGGTGAGGAGATCGTGGCGGTCTATGCGCTGTACCCGTTCGCGACGACGAGCGGCTCGCCCATCGGGGTCCAGGCACCCTCGGATCTGACGCCCGGAACGCGCGTGAGCTTCCGGAGCATGAGCGAGTACGACGGCAAGCTCTCGGCGCCGGCCGCCGGCGAGGCCGACGGCGCGGTCGTCCGGACGGCGCCGGGCTCCGGGATCGACGAGCTGACATGGCTCGTGATCTCGAGGTAACCGCCTATCTCGATGCGAGGGAGCAAGGATGAGGACCGAGCCCGCCGAGCATGGATATCTCCCGCCATGCGGAGTCCGCCACCGCGTCTGTCCCGCACACCCGCGCCCCGACCGCGCGGATACCCGCGAGGCGCCAGAGCGATAGAGCAGCGGCGCGCGGCGGCAGCGCGCCGGCAGGTGGCAGGTGGACGACAGACAAGACCGACAGAACCAGCGAAGCGGAAACCGCCGCGAACCCGCTTGACCCCCCGCGCGACCGCAAGCTATGTTCCCCGCATGTCCCGCGCGCTCCCCGCGTCCCCCGCTCGCTCCGGCTCCGAGGCCTTCGTCCTCGGCGAAGTCCGGCCGCGCGGGGCCGCCCAGGTGGGCTCGCGCGTGGCCGGGCTGCGCTGGTGGCGCTGGTACTGTACCAAGGCGGGCCCCAACGACGGGTAACGCGCCTCCCTCCGGGGAGGCCGACCTGAAGGAAAGAAGAAAATGGGCCCGCCGAACAACGGTGGGCCTTTTCGTTTTTGTCCGCTATGCAGTGCGCCGCAGTCCGATGCTCGAATCGCGAGGAGCCGTGTCTGCCGCAACGGCCGTGAACATGAGGAGCGAACCATGATGCATGCAGTGATCGATGCGCTCTGCGCGGGCGTGGACCTCTCCGCCGAGCAGACCGAGGCGCTGTTCCGTGACGTGGTCGCGGGGGCGCTGACCGAGATCGAGCTCTCCGCGCTGCTCGTCGCGCTCAAGGCGAAGGGCGAGACCCCCGCCGAGATCGCCGGCGCCGCGCGCGCGCTCCGGGGGGCCTCGGCGCCGTTCGCGCGGCCGGCCTACGCGTTCGCCGACTGCTGCGGCACCGGGGGCGACGGGCAGTGCACCGTCAACGTGTCGACCGCCGTCGCCTTCGTCGCGGCCGAAGGGGGGTTGCCGGTCGCCAAGCACGGCAACCGCTCGGTCTCGTCGCAGTGCGGCTCCGCCGACGCCCTCGAGGCGCTCGGCGCCCGGCTCGACCCGCCGGCCGAGGTCTCGCGCCGGGCCCTCGACGAGGTGGGCTTCTGCTTCCTCTTCGCGCCGCAGTACCACGCCGGCCTCCGCCACGCGATGCCGGTGCGCCGCGCCCTCAAGGTGCGCACGATCATGAACCTGCTCGGCCCCCTCGTGAACCCGAGCGCGCCGCCGATCCAGGTGATGGGCATCTATGATCCGGAGCTCGTCACCCACGCCGCGCGCACGCTCGGGATGCTCGGTTGCCAGGCCGCGCTCGTCGTGCACGGCGGAGGCCTCGACGAGATCGCCCTGCACGCCCCGACCCGCGCCGCCCGGCTCCGCGACGGGGTCGTCGAGGAGCTCACGCTCGATCCGTCGGACGCCGGGGTCTCGCCCGCGCCGATCGAGGCGCTCCGGGGCGCCGGCCCGGCCGAGAACGCGGTGTGGCTCCGCGACCTCCTCGCCGGGCGCGGCGAGCCCGCGCACCGCGACGCCGTCGCCCTCAACGCGGGGGCGCTGCTCTGGATCGGCGGGCGCGCCGACAGCCTGCGCGAGGGGACGGCCGCGGCGCTCGACGCGCTGAGCTCGGGGCGCGCGGCGGAGCGGCTCGCGCGCTTCGTGGCGCTGAGCCGGGAAGGGTCTCAAGAAGCGCGCAAGGAGGCGAACCATGGCTGAGCAGAGCAATGTCCTCGCGCGCATCGTGGAGCGGAAACGGGCGGACGTGGCGGAGCGCGAGCGGCGCACCCCGCTCGCCGTCCTCAGGGCGAACGCCCCGCCCACCTCGCGGAGCCTCCGGCGCGCGCTCTCCGCGCCGGGCGCGCGGTTCGTCCTGGAGTGCAAGAAGGCCTCCCCGTCAGAAGGCCTGATCCGGCCGGACTTCGACCCGCACGCCGTCGCCGCCGCCTACTACGGCGTCGCCGACGCGGTGAGCGTGCTGACCGACGAGCCCTTCTTTCAGGGCAGCTTCGAGATCCTCCAGGCCGTGCGCGAGGTCCTGGACGTCCCGCTCCTCTGCAAGGACTTCGTCGTGGGCCCTTACCAGGTGGTCGAGGCGCGGTCGCGCGGCGCGGACGCGATCCTGCTCATGCTGTCGGTGCTCGACGACGCGACAGCGCTGCTCTGCCTGGGCGCGGCCGAGGCGCTCGGCATGGACTGCCTCGTCGAGGTCCACGACGAGGCGGAGCTCGACCGCGCGCTCGCGCTGCCCGCGCCCGTGATCGGCATCAACAACCGGGATCTCAGGACGCTCAAGGTCGATCTCGCCGTCTCGGAGCGGCTCGCCCCGCGCGTGCCGCGCGACCGGATCGTCATCGCGGAGTCGGGCGTCGAGTCGCGCGCCCACGTGGAGCGGCTCGCGCGCTCGGTCGACGGGTTCCTCGTCGGCACCTCGCTCATGCGCAGCCCCGACATCGCCGACGCCGCGCGCGCGCTCGTGAACGGCAGGGTGAAGGTCTGCGGCCTGACCCGGGCCGGGGACGCGCGCGAGGCGGAGCGGCTCGGGGCCCGCTTCGGCGGCCTCGTCTTCGCCGAGGCCTCGCCGCGGCGGGTGACGCGCGAGCAGGCCGAGGTCGCGATCGCCACCGCCGCGGGGCTGGCCTTCGTCGGCGTTTTCCTCAATCAGTCCGCGGGCTT
>JAICEP010000783.1 GCA_025924095.1 Sorangium sp. | reverse complement strand
CGGCATGGATCCGCGCGCCTTTTGCCGCGGGAAGCTCGCGCTGCTCTCGCTCGGCGTGGCCGGCATCCTCGGCGCGCTCGTGGGCTGCACCGCGCTCGCGCTGTCGCGGCCGCGCTTCGGGCCCGCGAGCACCGCCGGCGCCGCGCTCTGCCTCGCGTTCTTCCTGCTCGTCCAGCCGCTCGGGGCCGCCCTGCGCGACGCCGCGCGCCCCCCGAGCGCCGCGCCCGCGCGCGGCCGCTGGGTCCGGAAGCGCGCGGTCAGCGCCTCGCGGGCGACCGCCTCCGGCTAGAGACGAGAGCAGCCGATCGAACGCGTCCCCTGGCAGCCGGCCGAGCCGCTCGACCGAGCGCTCGGCGCCGAGCTCCGCGTGCCACGTCACAGATTTCTTGCTATCGCTCCCCCGCGATCCTCGGCCGCCGCTGAGCGACCTCGGCCTCGCCCTGCCGCCGCGCCGCGCGCGATCCGCTGTTCCGCGGGGAGTTCGTTCCCCAGGACGACGTAGTCCACTCCGGCGCTCTCGCGCCCGCACCGCCTCCTTCATCCCCGGATCCCTGACCTCCTCATGCCCTCTCCGCAGCTTCCACCCACGGCGCCTCGCCCGTCGACCTCCCCCTCCCAGGACCCCTCACCCCGCGCCGCGCCGCCCTCCTCGAAGGGCGGCGGGCTCACCGCGCGCCTCGCCGAGCTCCAGGTGAACCGGCCTGCGCTGCCGCTGCTCGCGGCCGGGCTCCTCACCGTCATCGCCCTCTTCCTGGCGACGCGGCTCCAGGTGCTGACGGGGTTCGAGTCGCTCCTGCCGGCGTCGCGGCCCAGCGTGCAGGAGCTCGACCGGGTCGCGGCCAAGACGGCCGGCGTGTCGACGCTCTTCGTCGTGCTGCAGGGCGGCGAGGGCACGCCCACGGTCGCGCTGCAGAAGGCCGCGGACGCGCTCGTGCCCGAGATCGAGCGGCTCGGACCGCCGTGGGTCGGCAGCGTCGAGGACGGCGTGCACGAGGCCTTCAGCTACCTCTCGCCGCGCGCCGGGCTCTACGTCGAGCGCGACAGGCTCACGAAGCTGCGGGACGACATCGAGGCGCGCTACGCCTACGAGGTCAACAAGGCGACCGGCGCGCTGCTCGACGACGACGAGCCGCCGCCCGAGGTGAGCGCCCGCTCGATCGAGCAGAGCCTCGGGCTCCAGGGGATCGACGCGGGGCGCTACCCCGACGGCTACTACCAGTCGAAGGACGGCAAGACCGTCGTCGTCGCCATCCGCTCGAAGGTGCTGGCGAGCGATTTCGCCGCCGGCTCCGAGGCGATCCGGCGCGTGCGCGAGGTCGTCGATCGCGTGCACCCCGCCTCGTTCGACCCCGGGATCACCTACGGCCTCGCGGGCGATCTGCAGACCGGGATCGCCGAGTACGCGGCGATCAACGAGGACCTGACCGACGTCGGCGTCGTGGGCGCCGCGCTCATCGCCGCGGTCGTGTTCCTCTACTACCTGCGCGTGCGCATGCTCGTCGCCATGCTGATCACGATCGGCACCGGCGTCGCCTGGACGTTCGGGGTCACGCAGCTCGCGATCGGCCACCTCAACATGGCGACCGGGTTCCTCTTCTCGATCGTCGCCGGCAACGGGATCAACTTCGGCATCATCTACATGGCGCGCTACCTCGAGGCGCGCCGCGGCGGCGCGAGCCTGCTCGAGGGCGTGCGCGTCGCCCACCGCGAGACCTGGCTGCCCACGCTCACGGCCGGCTGCGCCGCCGCGGCCGCCTACGGCTCGCTGCTCGCCACCGACTTCCGCGGCTTCCACGACTTCGGCCTCATCGGCGGCGCCGGCATGGTGCTCTGCTGGGTCGCCACGTTCGTCGCGCTGCCGAGCGTCCTCGCGGTGATGGAGCGGCTCAGCCCCCTCGACCGGGAGTCGCCGGGGCTGCTCGGCAGGCTCCGGCGGCGCACCCAGGGCGGCATCGCGTTCGGCGAGCCGTTCGCGCGGCTCGCGGCGCGGAGCCCGGCCGGTCTGACGGTCGCGGGGCTCGCCCTGGCCGTGGTCGGCCTCGTCGCGGCGGTCGGCTACGTGCGCGCCGATCCGATGGAGTACGACCTCCGGAACCTCCGCAACGACGAGCGGGTGCGCGCCGAGCAGATCCGGCTGGGCGCGCTCGCGGAGGAGATCACGGGCTACGTGGGCACCGACGGCATGGCGATCCTCGTGGATCGGCCCGAGCAGGTCGAGCCGCTCCGCGCGGCGCTCTACGCGCGGCGCGACGCGGCGTCCGAGGGCGAGAAGCCGTTCAAGGAGATCTACGCCCTCCAGGATCTGGTCCCGAGGGATCAGGACGCGAAGATCCCGCTGCTCCAGGAGATCAAGGAGCGCGTCCTCCGGGCGAGGAAGCGCGGTCTCCTCGGCGACGAGGACTGGAGCCGGATCCAGGCCATCATTCCGCCGGACGATCTCGCGCCGTTCGGCATCGACGATCTGCCGGCGGGGGTGGCGCGCGCCTTCACGGAGACGGACGGGACGCGCGGTCGCATCGTGTACATCAGCCCGATCACGTCCGAGAGCGTGCACGACGCGCACTACCTCTTCCGCTGGGCCGACGCGTACCGCGAGACGCGGCTCCCTGACGGCAGCGTCGTGCGCGGCTCGGGGCGCGCGGTCATCTACGCGGACATGTGGGCGGCGGTCATCGACGACGTACCGCCGGCGGTGCTCTTCTCGCTGGCCGCGACGGTCCTCGTCGTGCTCGTCGCCTTCCGCGGCGGCCGCCCGGCGTTCGCCGTGCTCGGCGCGCTGCTCGTCGGCGTCTTCTGGATGGCGGGGTTGCTCGTGCTGACGGGCGTGAAGCTCAACTTCCTGAACTTCATCGCCTTGCCGCTGACGTTCGGCATCGGCGTCGACTACGCCGTGAACATCGTGCAGCGGTACGCGCGCGAGGGCGCCGGCGGCGCGCTCACCGCGGTGCGCGAGACGGGCGGCGCGGTGATCCTCTGCAGCCTGACGACGACGCTGGGCTACCTCGCCCTGGTCCGCTCGCAGAACCACGCCGTGCGGAGCCTCGGCGTGGCCGCCGTCATCGGCGAGCTCGCCTGCCTCTTCGCCGCCGTCCTGGTGCTGCCCGCGGCGCTCGTCTGGCGCGACCGGCGCCGCCCCAAGGGCGCTGAGAGCTTCGTCGCCGTCGGCCGCCCGACGACCTGAGCGCGGCGTCGGCGCTCCGCTCGCCTCCTGGCGGACGCGAACCGTCGCGACCCCCCCGGCGCCGGCCCTCCCGACGGACGCGAACCGTCGCGCCCCCCCCGGCGCCGGCCCTCCTGACGGACGCGAACCGTCGCGACCCCCCCGGCGCCGGCCCTTCCTGACGGACGCGAACCGTTACGGCCCCCCGGCGCCGGCCCCCTCCCAACGGTTGCGATCCGTTACGGCCCCCCGGCGCCAGCCCTTCTCAACGGTTGCGATCCGTTGCG
>JAICEP010000782.1 GCA_025924095.1 Sorangium sp. | reverse complement strand
GTTGCATCCGCGGAGCGAGGCGCCGTCCAGGATCGTCCGGATCAGGAGGGCGCCCTTCAGGACGGCGCGGTCGAAGATCGCGCCCGTCGCGTCCGCCTCGGAGAGATCGGTCATCGTCATCTGGGCGCGATCGAAGCGCGCGCCGCGCAGGTCCGTCGTCCTGAAGCACGTCTTCTCGAGCACGGCGTCGCGGAAGTCGGCCTCCGGCAGGCCGCTCTTGTAGATGGCGACCCCCTCGGAGAAGCGCGCCCCCACGAAGCGCGCCCGCGCCCCCGTGCAGCTCATCAGCGTCGCCTTGTGCAGCCGGGCGCCCGAGAGGTCCGCGCCGTCGAGCGAGCACTCGAGCAGCATCGCCCGCTCGAGGTTCACCCCGGTGAGGTTCGCCCCGGCGAAGCTCGCCTGGAGGAACGTGCAGACCGCGAGGTCCGCGCCGGAGAGATCCACGCCCTCCCAGCTCACCTGCAGGACGTCGGCGCGCTCGAGCCGCGCGCGCTGGAGCCGCGCCCCGGCGAGCTTCGCGCCCATCAGCACGGCCTCGGTCAGATCGGCGTCGTCGAGCACGGCGCGCTCGAGGTTCGCCTTGCCCAGGTTCGCGCCCCGGAGCCGCGCGCCCGTGAGGTTCGCCCCCGTGAGGTCGGCCTTCGCGAGCACCGCGCCCTCGAGCACCGCGCCGGACAGGTCGCAGCCGCGCAGGTCGGCCCCCTCGAGGAACGCGCGCGCGAAGCTCATCCCCCGCAGGTCGACCCCGCGCAGGTCGGCGCCGGTGAGATCGCGCTCGTCGAGCGGCTCGCGCGCGTCGCGCGCCGCCTCGATGACGACGCGCGCCATCAGGGCGGCCTCGGAGGTCATCGGCAGGGCCGCGGGCGTCAGGTGCGCCGAGCCGCGGTAGCCCTCGCGCGCCGCCTGCTCCAGGCGGACCAGCTGCTCGTGGAACGCCGGATCCGCGAGCATCGCCTCGAGCTCGTCGTTGGGCACGCCGCCGCGGCGCCCCGCCTCGGCCAGCTCGGCGTACTGCTGGAGCTGCGCCTGGGCCGAGAACTTCGGCGGGCCGCCGGGGGGCTCGCCCTCGGTCTCGGCGCGCCGGAGCGTCTCCTCGGACACCCCCATGTCCGCGGCCCGCGCCCGCATGCGCGCCTCGGCCTCGTCCTTCGTGCGGGCCGCCTTCACCTGTTCCTCCTCGAACTTTCGCGACGCGTCGTCCAGGTACACGACCAGCGCGTCGAGGTCGTCGACGGGCGGAGGCGCCTCCTCCTCGGGCAGCGGCGCGTCGAGGCCGTAGCGCGCCGGATCGTCGCCGTCGGCCAGGAGCTCCTCGCGGCGGCGCTCGCGGTCCCGCTCCGCGCCGCGCCGCAGGTTCTTCGCGGCCAGGTTCTCGCTCTTGATCCACTGCATCATGTCGAGCCCGGCGATGTTCGCCGCGACGCCCGACTCGCGCGGCGGCATGAGATCGCTGTCGCTGAGCCCCGCGATCGCGCCCCGGTCCTTGTCGAGCCGCCGGGCGAGCGCCTCGCGGTAGTGCTCGATCGGCCGGGGGCGGCCGATCTCCTCGCAGGCCACGACGAGGTCGACGATCTCCGCCGCGTCGTCGTCGGCCACCGGCATCGAGCCGTGGAAGATCACGACGCCGAGGTTGGCCGAGGGGAGGAGCCACACCGTGTCGCAGCGGACCGGGAGCTCCACGAACGCCTCCCCGCTCGCGTCGCGGCGGGTGACGAGCACGCGCGCGCAGAGGCCGGGGAGCGCGCCCTCGATGCGCGGGCGCGCCGGGTGCATGTTCTCCACGAGGAACGCCTCGTCGCCCCGGAACGGCTCGGCGCTCCACTGATCGCTCGGCGCGACGTTGAAGAACGACGGATCGACGTCGGGCGGCAGGCCGGGCGCCCACTTCTCGGCGTAGTCCCCGCCGTACGTCCCCGCGCGGGCGCGGCGCTGGGCGAAGCTCACGTCCATCGGGAGGAAGGACGCCGGGCCCGGCCGGTCGGACGGCGAGCGGATCAGCGCGCCGTAGTGCTCCACGTTCGGGAGCGGCCGGACGCGCTGCCCGCCGCGCTCGATCTCCTCGATCCCCTTGCCGTAGGGGTTCGCCGGGTCCTTCGGCCCGCCGAGGGCGCGCGCCCAGTCGATGGGCATGTCCGAGAACGGCTCCGGCTCGGTGAAGCCGCGGCCGGTCCAGTGCCGGTCGCCCAGCACGGCCAGGCGCTTGTCGATGGAGCCGAGCCGCGCGCGCACGAACGACGCGGCGACGCGGCGGCCCTCCGGGGCGTGGCACCGGCCCGCGACGAGCAGCTCGCCGCGCGCCTTGGCGATGCCGTCGTCGAGCGCGATGTTGCCGAGCTCCGCCATCGCGGCCGGCCAGAAGGTCATCTCGTCGACGACCGAGCGCGGCGCGTCGAGCGGGAACGCGACCATGGCGCCCACGTGGAACCTGAGGCGACGCGCGACCTCGACGACGCGCGTGAGCGCCGGCATCTTGAGGGGTTTAACGACTCGCATCCGCGCTCACAGCTTCGTCACGGCGATCTGGTGCGCGAGGACCGCCCCGATGATCGCGCCAATCGCCTGCTGCTTCACGTAGGCGCCGACCTGCTTCAGCTTCACGCCGACGGCCTTCTTGTCCATCCCGACATAGTCGAGCTTGATCCCCACGAACTCGAGCTTGAGCCCGTACAGCGTCTGGTAGAGCGCGGCGTGGTCGGTCTTGAGGACGCCGCTCGCGCCCTTGTAGACGTAGAGCTCGTGCTTGTTCGGCGTGATGTCGAACGTCATCCCGAGCACCTCCCACTTCAGGTCGGTGGCCGTGATCTTCGCCTTGGGCGCCTTGATCACGAAGCTCGTGTCGCTCTCCAGGTCGACGTTCGCGCCGAAGTGGCCCTTCCAGGTGGTGGCGACCTCCGTCTTCCAGCTCTTGTAGTCGTCGAAGCTCTCGGCCGTGACCTTGTGCTTCCACGGTCCGGTCACCGTCGACGAGCCCCCCGGCTCGATCGTCTGCGTGAGCTCGCCGTGGACGTCGTGCTTCATCCCGCCGCTCGTGATGGTCAGCTCCATCCCGTCGGTGATCGTCTGCTTCATGCCCCCGGCTTCGACCGTGTCCACGCGGCCCGTCTTGATCGTGGTCGTGCGCGTCGCGTAGTACGTCTCCGTCGCCGCGGCGGTGACCTGGAGCGTGTAGGTCCCCCCGATGCCCGCCCAGAGGTCGCACACCACCATGCTGGACTTGTTGCCGCCGACGTTCTCCCAGGAGTCGCCGCCGATCCAGGACCCGCCGTCGCCACACGTCGTCTCGAGGTAGCTGAACGTGACGCTGACGGTGCTGCTACCCGCGATCGCCGGGTCGGCGTTCTCGGGGGACAGGAACGTGCCGACCTGCGTCTCGCCGTCGCCCGTGTAGACCGAGGAGTGGCCGCCGCGCGGCGTGCCGAGGTAGATGCCGGTGGGGTGGTTCGGCGTGTGGAGGAAG
>JAICEP010000781.1 GCA_025924095.1 Sorangium sp. | reverse complement strand
TTCATGGCCGAGACGGCGAAGATCCTGAACCCGGAGCGCATCGTCGTTGTGCCCGACATGCAGGCTGGCTGCTCGCTCGCCGATGGCTGCCCCGCCGACCGCTTCCGCGCGTGGCGCGCCCGGTACCCCGGCGCGGCCGCGATCTCCTACATCAACTGCTCCGCCGAGGTGAAGGCGGAGAGCGACTACATCTGCACGTCGTCGAACGCCGAGAAGATCGTCCGCGCGATCCCCGAGGGGCAGGAGATCCTCTTTGCGCCCGACAAGAACCTCGGGCGCTGGCTCGTGGAGAGGACGGGCCGCCCGATGCGCCTGTGGCAGGGCAGCTGCGTCGTGCACGAGACGTTCAGCCTGCGCAAGATCATCGCGCTGCGCGAGCGCCACCCGGACGCGAAGCTCATCGCGCACCCCGAATGCGAGGAGCCGATCCTGCGGATGGCCGACTACATCGGCTCGACGACCGCGCTGCTCAAGTACACGATCGCGGACGACGCCACGAAGTACATCGTCGCGACGGAGAGCGGCATCGTGCACCAGATGCGCAAGGCGTCGCCGCAGAAGGAGTTCATCGAGGGGCCGCCCGAGGGCAACTGCGCCTGCAACGAGTGCCCGTTCATGCGGCTCAACACGCTCGAGAAGGTCTATCTCGCGCTGCGCGACCTCGCCCCGCGCCTCGAGATGGCGCCCGAGCTGCGCGAGCGGGCGCGCGTCCCGATCGATCGCATGCTGGCCCTCAGCTGAGCTCGCCTCGCGACGCGGCTCATCGCCCCGGGCACGCGTGGCGGTGCAGGGTGCAGATGTTCGTCCGTTCGCACGTCGTCGACAGGGTGAGGTCGCGGCAGGGGCGCCCCTTCTCGTGCGGCCGCTCGCGGGTCGCGCGGACCGGGTGGGGGCGCGGCTCGTGGGCGACGGCGCAGTCGTGGTTCCCCTCGCACGGCACGGGCAGCACGCGGAGCAGCGCGCACGCGCCCGCGTCGCAGTAGCAGACGATCCCCTGATCCGTGACGGGCGGCTGCCGGTTCAGCCGGGGATCGGCGCCGCAGCGCTCGCTCGCGGGGTCGTAACCGCAGTCCGCGTCGCCCCCGCAGACGGCCGGAAATGGCCGCTCCCGCGGCTGCGCTGCGGCCGCGTCTTTCCTGGAGCCCGCCGGCTCGTCGCCCTGGCCTCCCGCTGGGGCATCGCCCTGGCGTCCCGCGTGCGACGTCCCGCCGTCGCCGCGCTGCGAGCGAGCCGAAGGCGCCGCGGGAGCGGGCGATCGCGGCGGCGCTGGAGGGCGTCCCCTCGGGGCCGGATCGCCGCACGCCGTGGCCGCCAGAGCGAGCGCGGCGGTGAGGGTCAGCCGCCTGCGACCGCGCGCGCGCACGCCGGCGATCACAGCACCAGGGACAGGCCGAGGGTCTGGATGAACGAGCCGCGAGCCTGCGGCAGCGCGCCGATGGTGCGCCGCAGCCCCAGGCCGTCGATGGCCTGGCCTTCCCGCGTTGCGTCGCCGCCCCGGCCGAGCATGAACGCTCCCGAGGTCTCCAGCTCGATCGTGAGCCAGTCGCGGATGAGGTCGAGCGACACCCCGAGCCCCAGCGGGATGGCGACGTACGAGGCCCCGCGCTCGCGTATCGTGAACTCGCCCCCCGGATCGGAGACCCGCATGCGGTCGAAGTCGAACCGGTCGTAGCCGACGCCGACCGACGCCCACGCGCGGGCGCGCTCGCCGAGCGGCAGCGTCGGCGCGAGGCGCGCGCCGAGCGCGAGGGCGCGCACCCCGGGCGCGCCGTCCTCGCGCGGCTCCGCCGTGATGGCGCCGGGCTGCCCCAGCGCGCCTTGCTGCAGGGCGAGCTCGTGCCGGGAAAGCACGACGAAGGCGGAGAAGCGCAGGAGCTCGAGGATCTCCCAGCGCGCATGGATGCCCAGGCCGATCGCGGGCTCCAGGCGAACGCGCGTCAGACGGCCCGCGTCGTCGCGCGTCCCGAGCCAGCTGACGAAGGCCGCGTCCGCGCCGATCTCGATGTGCCGGTCCCACGGCAAGCGCGGTGGTGGGGACGCGGGCGGCAGCGGCGGCCGCGGCGGTTTCGCGGGCTCCTCGGCGTCAGCGGCGCCGTGGGCGGGCGCGGCGGCTGTCGATTCCTCGGCGCGCGCGGTCGCGGCGCAGGCGAGCGCGACCGCGCCCGCTGCCATGCCTCGTCCCACGAGGGCGCGAGCGGTTCGCATGCCCGCCCTTGTAGCAGGCTTTGGCGGCGGCCGAGCCCCGAGCTGCGCTCGCGCGACCCGCCCGCTGCCGCGGGGCAGCGGGCGGGTCGGCGCCCCCGCATCGTTCCCCTCGGGCGGGTGGCAGGGGCCCGTCCTGTCGGGCAAACTCGTGTTCATGCGTGCAAAGCACATCGCCTCCCTGTCCGTCTTGATCCTCGCGCAGCTCGGCTGTTCCACCGATCGCAAGCCCGGGAGCGAGCTGGCGCCCGGGGCTGCGCCTGCTCCTGCCGCCGAGGGCCCCTCGCCGATGCAGGCGTCGGCGTCCGGGATCGCGCCGCTCCAGAAGAAGCAGTTCGGCGCGCCCATCACGGAGACCTCCACCACGCCGCTGCCGGCGCTCCTCCAGGATCCGAGCAAATTCAGCGGCAAGACCGTCCGGACCGAGGGGGTCGTCTCGGCCGTGTGCAAGTCGATGGGCTGCTGGATGGAAATCGCCGATGAGTCCGGCAGCGCCCACATCAAGATGGCGGGGCACAGCTTCTTCGTGCCGAAGGACGCCTCCGGCCACCGGGCGGTCGTCCAGGGCAACCTGGTCGCCGCCGAGGCCGAGGAGGGCGCCGCGTGCGGCGCGAAGGACAACTGCCGAGGCGAGGCGGAGAAGCAGACGGGGCGGGTCGCGAAGGTCGAGCTCGAGGCGACCGGCGTGCAGTTCCTGGACTGACGGCACGGGCGAGCGCGGCTGCTCGGCGCAGCGCTCCGGCCGCCCGGCCGAGCGCGCTCAAATCGCAGCAAAACGAGCTCTCGAAGGGACCCTTCAGGGAGGTCGGTCGCTGCCTCAAAAAAAGTGCTTGCGCATCTCGGCGGGTGGACGTAGAAAGCGCGCCCTGTTCGGGACACGCTGCTTCGGCGGCGGCCCGGCGGGAAAGCTTCGGGAGACCGGCTCGTCATGCGAGCCGAGCGAACGGGGCTGTCCGTCACCCCGCCACGGCGATTTTTGCCAGGCGGGCAGTTTCAGCGAAGCGACGCTTCAAAGAAACTTCGATGACGGGTTGACTAAGGACGGAAGTGGTAGCATATACCGCCCCGTTCTCCCGAAGGAAGCCGGTAGCAAATACCGGACGCCGAACGGGCTCGGTCCTTGAAAACTGGGTTGTATGCCTACGAAGTGACGTGGGTCCCAAAGGCGAGCGTAAGCTCGACCTCGCACGTCATAACTGACGAGCAAATCAGGCGGTCTTAGCCACCGTCTGATGTAACAGGATTTAACTGGAGAGTTTGATCCTGGCTCAGAACGAACGTTAGCGGCGCGC
>JAICEP010000780.1 GCA_025924095.1 Sorangium sp. | reverse complement strand
CTCCAACAGCAAGGCGGCGTCAACCGGTGCGGAGGCCCAGATCGGCGCATTCGTCGCTGGCGCCGGGCGGTGGCCAGCTCGTGGGCGAGCGCGATCCGCGCATGCCCATCAGGGCTCTCGATCGCCGGGCTCCGCCGGCGACCGCGCATTGCTACCATGCCCCGCATGCGCGCCCCCCTCTCCGTGCCCACCGGCCCCCTCCTCGATGTCCCCTGGCTCGCGGCGCACGCCGGCCACCCGCGCGTTCGCGTTGTCGACTGCCGCTGGTACCTCACCGGTCGCCGCGGCGCCGACGAGTACGCCCGCGGGCACATCCCGGGCGCCGTGCACCTCGATGTCGACGCCGACCTCTCCGGGCCGGCGCAGGCCGGCCCGGGGCGCCACCCCCTGCCCGACGCGGCGGCGTTCGCGCGCGTGCTCGCCAGGATCGGCGTCGCACCGGATTCGCTGGTCGTCGGCTACGACGACGCGGGCGGCGCCATCGCGGCCCGGCTCTGGTGGCTGCTGCGCTACTTCGGCCATCCGGGCGGGCGCGTGCTCGACGGCGGTCTAGGGGCGTGGACCTCGGCGGGACACCCGCTCTCGACCGACGTGCCCGTCATCGCGCCGGCGCGGCCGATGGATCTCGCCGCCGGAGGCGCCACGGTCGTGGACAAGGCGGTCGTCGACAGGCTGCGCGGCGATCCCTCGACGGTGATCCTCGATGCGCGCGCCCGCGAGCGATACGAAGGGCAGAGCGAGCCCGTCGATGCGCGCCCGGGCCACATCCCCGGGGCGCGCTCGGCCCCGTTCGCGGAGAACCTCCGCGCGCCGGCAGGGCCCTTCCGCGAGCGCGCCGAGCTCGAGCGGCGCTACCGCGACCTCGGCGCGATCGAGGCGAGCACCGTCATCTGCTACTGCGGCTCCGGCGTCACCGCCTGCCACGACCTGCTCGCGCTGGCGATGCTCGGCCGCGCGGATGCGATCCTCTACGAGGGGTCGTGGAGCGACTGGGCCCGCGACGCCGCCCTGCCCGCGGCCAAGGGCGCCGAGCCCTGAGCGGCGTCTGACGAGCGCGCGTGCACCTGGCGAGCGCGCGGCGTCAGGCGAGCGGGCGGCCGACGACAGCCTCGATCGTCTCGCGCAGGTAGCGCACCGCGAGCGCCAGCGTGCGGGCCGAGCTCTCCGGCGTCGGCTGGAGCGCCGGCGCGACCTCCATGATATCGCCGCCGAGCAGGCCGACCTCGCGCCCGAGCCGGCGGATGAGCGCGACAACGAAATCGGGCGAGAGGCCGTCCGGCTCCGGGGTCCCGGTGGCGTCGGCAAAGGCGGCGTCGGTGCCGTCGATGTCGTTCGAGAAATACACGCCCTCGACCCCGGTGCTCTTCACGTGCGCGACGATGGCGTCGAGCGCCGCCGCAGGATCGGCGCGGCACTCGGCCGCCCAGAACTGCCGCACGCCGTAGCGGCCCTCCCAGTGCTCGCGCGGCTTCTGGGAAGCGCGGACCCCGACCTGGGTCAGCCGGCCGCCCCGACCGACAAGCTCGTTCGCGTGGTACGACCAGGTGGCGAAGCAGTACGCCACCCCGAGCCGCTCCTCGAGGAGATCGGTGTGCGCGTCGGGCTGGACGATGCCCCACGCCCGCTTCCGCGCGCCCTGCACGCGCGAGAGAGCGCGCGCGACCGGCAAGGCCGTGGAGTGGTCGCCGCCGAGCACGATGGGGGCGACGTCGGGGTTGATCGAGAAGACGAGATCGAGGGCGCGCTCGGCGATGGAGAGCGGCGAGACAGGCAGCCGGGACGAGAGCGCCTCGGGCACGCCGGGGTACAGGGCGCGGCGCGACGCGGCCTTCTGGGCCTCCGAGAGCATGTCGTCGTGCAGGAGCTGCGGCACGACGAACACGTCCCCGATGTCGACAAGGCCAACGTCGCGCGCCCGCTCGGGGAAGTCCGGATGGACGTCGAGCAGCGCGGTCCGGATCGCCTGCGGGCCCATGTTGGACCCGCGGAGGAACCCGGCGCCGACGTCGGAGGGGATGCCGAGCAAGACGGCGCGCGCGCCGGCGATGCGGTCGAACGACGCGCGGAACCGGGCGAGGACCTCCTCCTGGGTTGTGGCGCCGTAGAGCCGTCGCTGGACCTCGAGCTGCTGCGCGCGCCCGGTCGAGACGAGGTAGAGGCCTCCAGCCGCCGGACGCAGCAGGAGCGCGAGCTCTTCTTGCGGGGTCATGCCCGACGAGGGTACGCGCCCCTCAGGGGGCCGCCAGCGAAAGGGCGGGCGCAAGGAGCGGGGAGCGCTCGGCCGTGAGGGTCCCGCGCCATCTCCTCAACGCGGGCGAGCCCGGCGTGGGCGGCGCCCTCGGTGGGCTCCTGCACCCGGGGTCCTGTCGATGCCCGGCGCCGGCCCTGCCTATCTATTCTATCACTCGATCGGGCGGCACGCTGCGCCCAATCTTTTCACGAAGACCTTGTGCTCCTCCGGCGGCTTCGTGGCGAACGACGCGAACTCACTTCTATCGAAGTCCTGGATGATGTCCTCCTCGCACAGTTGCCCGTCGAGGTCGACGTCGACCGCGATGTGGAAGTAGAACCTCGCCTTGTCCGGACCGACCGGTCCTGCCTCCTGATCGATCAGCGTATGGGGGTCCTCTGGAATATCGAGCTCGAGGTCGACGGGCAATGCCTCGACCTCGATCGTGTAACGCGCGACCGCGGTGGCGCCCACGTCGGCGAGGTAGTAATCGTAGCCGAACAGCGTGACGTGTGCCGTGGCGGGCTGATCCAGCGTCATGGGCTCGTGATCCAGCGTGAGAATCGTGCCCCCGGCATTGCTCGTGTCTTCGGCGCTGCTCGTGTCTTCGGCGCTGCTCGTGTCTTCGGCGCTGCCCGCGTCCGTTCCTCCACACCCGAGCAGCGCAAGTCCAACGATGATCCATGCGTTATCAGCTATCATCCTCATGGTTCCTTCCCGCTCCCTGCGCGGCGTGGGACAAAGAATCCCAGGGCTCGCGCCAGCGCCGCAGCTCGTCCGATGAGCCGGCGAGTAGCGACCAGTAAGTTAATTGGCAAGTCTTATGCCACCTTGCGCTCGTCCCTGCTCGCTTGAAATCCAGGCCGCAACATGGCTCCATGCGGCGTTCAGCATGATGCCATGGCGCAACGTGACACAGCAATGCCACGACCCGCGGTGCCCGGCGCTGCACCGAACGGCGCCGCGTCAAGCATTGACCCGTGCTTCGCGCGCGGTGGCCACGATGAAGTCAATCAGCGCCCGGGTGGCGCGCGAGGGGACGACTCCTCTGGGGTAGAGCAGCGAGAAGGGGCGGCTGCGGCCGCGGAAGGAGGCGAGGACCTCGACGAGAGCGCCGCGCGCGACGTCTTCCTCCACCAGGAAGTCGTAGATCTGTACGAGGCCGATGCCGGCGCGCGCGAGGGTGATGACGGCGAGGACGTCGTCGGAGCACTGGTAGGGGGCGTCGGGGATGAAGCTCTTGGGGCCGGGGGTGAAGGTCCATGGCAGGGGGCGGCCGGAGCGG
>JAICEP010000779.1 GCA_025924095.1 Sorangium sp. | reverse complement strand
TGAGCGACGCCCGGCGGCACATCCTCGAGGTTGCGGAGCGCCTCTTCTATGCGGAGGGGTATCGCGCCGTCGGCGTCGATCGCTTGATCGCCGAGGCCGAGGTCGCCAAGGCCACCTTTTATCGCCACTTCCGGACCAAGGACGAGCTGCTCGTGGCGGTGCTCGACGCGCGCGACGCGCGCTTTCGCGCGTGGCTGGTCGGGCGCGTCGAGGAGCTCGCGAGCGACCCGTGCGAGCGACCGCTCGCGGTCTTCGACGCGTTCGCCGAGCGGTTCGCCGCGAACGACTTCCGCGGATGCGCGTTCCTCAACACGATGGTCGAGGTCGCGAGCCGGAGCCACCCCGCCCATGAGGCGTCGCAGCGCCACAAGCAGCGGCTCATCGACTATCTCGAGGGGCTCCTGCGCGACGCCGGCGTGCCGGACGCCGGCGCGCTGGCGCCGCAGCTCCTGTTGCTGATCGACGGCGCGACGGTGACCGCCGTCCGCGAGGGGGGACCGGGCGCCGCCGCGCGCGCGCGTTCCCTCGCCGAGGTGCTCCTCGCCACAGCGCGGCCAGAAAGGCGACGACGATGAACCAGAGCATGCGTGTCTCGAGCGGGTCGATTGGACGTACCGAGGAGCTCCCAGATCCTTGTTTCACCGGGGCGGTGCTCGGGGTCGGCGAGCGCTCTGCGCGCCTCCCGCGGACGCCGCCGGCGCGCGCGGCCGCCCTCGCGGCACCGCTGCTCGCGCTCTCCCTGGCCGCGTGCGCGCCGGCGAACCGCGTCGACGCCAGCGCGCCGCCGGCCGGCGTATCGGCCGCCGCCGGGCCCGCGGCCGGCGCATCGGCCGCCGCCGAGGCCACGAGCGCGCGTCTCCAGTGGCGCGGCGGTCCGACGGCGATCCTCGAGCGCGACGGGCTCCGGCTCCTCACCGATCCCGTCCTCGGGCCGCGCGGGCCTGCCGCGTTCGTCCTCCCGAAGCACCCGTCGACCGGCGTCGAGAACGCGCCGGTCGCCCGCTACACGGATCCTCCCGCCGAGCCGCTCGGGCGCCTCGACGTCATCCTCCTCAGCCACAACCACGCCGACCACTTCGATGCGGTCGCGAAGGAGACGCTCCCGAAGGACGTCCCCTTCGTCCTCCCGCCCGACGCGGCCGAGGCGGCGCGCGCCGCGGGGTTCACGCGGCTGACGCCGCTCGACTGGGACAGCGAGACGGTCATTCCGACCCGCGCCGGCCGCCTCCGGATCCTCGCCGTCCCGGCGAACCACGCCCACGATGCGGCGCTCGACGCCACGCTCGGAAAGGGCAACGGCTATGTGCTGCGCTGGGAGGGCGAGACTCCCTATTCGATCTACTGGACCGGCGATTCGGTCTTCACCGATCCCATGCGCGCGGTGGCGGCCCGCTTCGCGCCCATCGACCTCTGGCTGCCGCACCTCGGCGCGGTCGGCGTCGACGGCGCGCGCGGCCTCCGCACGATGGACGCCGAGGAGGCCGTGGCCGCCGCGGCGCTCCTCCGCGCCCGCCACGTGATCCCGATCCACCACACAACCTTCGGCCATTACCGCGAGCCGGTCACGGCGTTCGTGCAGCGCGCCGCGACGAAGCGCCTGCCCGCGCACATCCACGTTCCGGCGGACGGCGCGTGGATGCCGCTCCCGCGCTGAACCGGCCGTGCGCGTGCTTGCCGCAGGAGGGGAGCGGGTGAGCGCCGGAGAGCCGAGCGCGAAAAGGGGTTGCCGGGAAGGGGAGATTGGACGAAGGTTCGTTCAGGTGCACCTTGAGCCAGGATCCCGCCGCGCCGCGTCCGCCGTTGCCGCCCTTCACCGCCGAGACCGCCGCCCGGAAAGCGCGGCTGGCTGAGGACGCCTGGAACAGCCGTGAGCCCGCGCGCGTGGCTCAGGCGTACACCGTCGATAGCCGCTGGCGGAACCGGGCGGAGTTCTTCCAGGGGAGGGAGGCGATCGAGGCGTTCCTGCACCGCAAATGGCAGCGGGAGCTCGACTACCGGCTGATCAAGGAGGTCTGGGCGTTCACGGAGGACCGGATCGCGGTGCGCTTCGTCTATGAATGGCGCGATGACAGCGGGAACTGGTATCGAGCCCATGGCAACGAGCAATGGGAGTTCGACGCCCACGGGCTGATGCGGCGGCGCGAGGCGAGCATCAATGACGTGCGCATCGCGGCGGAGGACCGGAAGTTCCACTGGCCGCTCGGACGCCGGCCCGACGATCATCCGGGGCTGAGCGAGCTCGGGCTCTAGGAGGCGGGCAAGCGCATGTCCACCTCTCCGAGCAAGCCCGAGATCGCCACCGCGTACGATCGCTGGGCCGCGACGTACGATGACGATCCCAACCGGACCCGCGAGCTCTCGGCCGCGGTCCTCCGGCAACGGGGCCTGGAGCTGGCCGGCCGTGACGTGATCGAGATCGGCTGCGGCACCGGGCGCAACACGCAGTGGCTCGCCGAGCGCGCGGGGAGCGTCCTCGCGCTGGATTTCTCCGAAGGGATGCTGCGGCAGGCGAGGGCCCGCGTGGTCTCCCCCCGCGTCCGGTTCGTGCAGCACGACATTCACGATGCCTGGCCGGTCGCCGGCGGCTCGTCCGACGTCGTGATTGCCATGCTCGTGCTCGAGCACATCGAGCACGTCGAGGCGGTCTTCGCCGAGGCGGCCCGCGCCTTGCGTGGAGGCGGCGCGCTCTTCCTCTGCGAGCTGCACCCCATGCGGCAGCTGCGCGGCGGTCAGGCCAACTTCGTCAACCGGGAGACGGGCGAGCCCGAGCGCGTGCCCGCGTTCCTGCACGATGTCTCGGAGTACGTGAACGCGGGCCTGTCGTCCGGGTACGAGCTCGTCCACCTGGGCGAGTGGCGCGACGCAGAGGCCCCGAGGAGCGATCTGCCGCGCCTGCTGTCCGTGCACCTCCGGCTTCAACAGATCACCAGAGGGAGATAGCGATGAAGCTCTACTACAATCCCCAGAGCCGTGCGGCCATCACCAGGTGGATGCTCGACGAGTGCGGTGCCACGTACGAGATCGCTCCCATCGACTTCGAGAAGCGGGAGCACAAGGCGCCGGAGTTCTTGAAGGTCAACCCGGCTGGCAAGCTGCCCGCGCTGGTGGATGGCGACGCCAGGCTCTTCGAGAACGCGGCGATCTGTCTGTATCTGGCGGACAAGTTCCCCGAGGCCAGGCTGGCGCCCGCCATCGGCGCGCCGCAGCGGGGGCGTTATCTGTCGCTGATGGTCTACTCGACCTCGCAGCTCGAGCCGGCGATGAGCGACCACCTGTTGAAGATCGAGACGCAACCCCAGCGGGGGTGGACGGATTTCGAGACGGCCCTGGACGTCGTCGAAGGCGAGCTCGGGGACGGGCCCTACCTGTTCGGCGACTGGTTCACCGCGGCCGACGTGATGATCGGCTCGATGTTCATCTGGAAGCGCCTGTGGGGCGGCCCGCCGGGGCGGCCCAAGCTGGAGGCCTACGTGGACCGCTTGCTGGCGCGTCCGCAGATGAAGATGGGGCGCTGAGCCGCTCGCCCGTCGCCGTCTTCGA
>JAICEP010000778.1 GCA_025924095.1 Sorangium sp. | reverse complement strand
GGCCGCGAGCGGCGCGGCGCACAGCGCGTCGAAGCCCCTGGCGACGGCGGTGTAGAAGCCCCGCTGCTCGGCCACGAGGGCGGCCCGCGCGAGGTCGTGGAGCAGACCGATGGCCACGACGTGCACCAGCGCGACCGCGGCGACGGCCGCCGCCGCGAGGTCGCGGCTGCGCGGCAGGGCCAGGAACGCCTCGCAGAGCTGCATCCCGGGGAGCAGGACGAGCGCGGCGGCGGTGACCTGCGCCGCGAGCGCGACGCCCCAGAGCAAGGCGAGCGGGCCGAGGGCGCGCGCCGCGCGGCCGCCCAGGGCCTGCGCCGAGAGCGGCCCCGCCTGGCTCAGCGCGGCGAGGAGCACCGCGAGCGGGATCAGCCCGAGCGCGGCGGCGAGCAGGGCGCCCACGCCGAGCTGCGCCGCGAGGGACGCGGCGGCGAGCGCCCCGAGGCGCCCGAGCTCGCCGAGCATCAACCCGCCGGGATCGAACAGGATCGCGTCGCCGCGCGGATGATCGCCGACGACCTGGGCCGCGAAGACGGACAGCGGCGCCGCGACCACGAGCGAGGCGAGCGCCCGGTAGCCGAAGTAGAGCGCGATCGCGCCGGGCCGCTCGTGCGCGGCGGCGCGCCGCGCGGCAGGCCGGGCGCGCGGCGGATCGCCCCCTGCGGCCGCCGTCGAGCCCGGAACCATCGCGCCCTCCTCCGCCGGCTCGCTCATGGCCCGAGGAGCGTGAGCGCGAGCCCCACGGCGAAGCTCGCGCGCGAGAGCACGCTGGGCGCGAGGAGATCCGGATCCGCCCGGCGCGCGTTGTTCGCGAGGTCCTCGTCGAGCAGCACCCGGTGGTCGGGGTCGATCACCACGGCGACCAGCGGCGAGGCGCCGGCGTAGGGGATCCGGGCGACGCTCTCGTGCGCCTGCCACCGGACCCGCTGCACGCCGCCGTCCTCGCCGTGCAGCGCGACGTCGACGGGGAGCACGAGCGAGCCGCGGCGCCGCACGACGGCGTGGCCGTGATAACCCGCTCCCTCGTGGCCGCCCTCGCCCGGAGCGGGCTCCGCGCCGCCTGCGGGCCACGAGTGGAACGTCGCGACCGTGTAGTCGACCCACCCGCGCTCGAAGAGCCCGGCGCGGAGCGCCTCGGCCGCCCCGTCGCCCACCTCGCGGCGCACGGCCTCGAGCAGCGCCTCGGGGCCGGGGTGACGGAACCGGTTCTCGCGCGCGTAGCGGCCCACGGCCCGGCGCACGAGGTCCTCGCCGTACACGCCGGCGAGGGTCGCGAGGAGGACCGCGGGCCTTCCGTACGCGAGGCCGGCGTAGTCCGCCCCGTCCACGAAGCCCGTTGCCGGCTGCGCGACGGCGCCGTTGTGGCCCGACGCGAGCGCGTCGGCGCGGTACTGCGTCCGGAGGTCGATCTCGAGCCCGAGCAGCCGCGCCGCCGAGCTGTCGCCGTAGCGCGCGCGGAGCGCTTCGGCCTCGGCGTAGGTGGTGAGGCCCTCGTCGAGGAACGGGTAGCGGTGCTCGTTTGTGGCGACGAGGCCGTAGAACCACTGGTGCGCGAGCTCGTGCACCGTGACCGCCTCGACGAAGCGCACGCCCACCACGGGCCAGAGCCAGCTGCCGCCGGTCGTGATGAGCGTCGGGTACTCCATTCCGCCGGCCTCCTCGGCGCCCTCCGGCGGATGCACGATCGTGAGCGTGCCGTACGGGTAGCGGCCGAACGCCGCGCCGAAATGCGACAGGCCGAACCGGGCCAGGTCGATCTGGAGAGCCGCCTCGCGCTCGCTCCCCTCGGGGAAGAGGCACCGGATCGCGACGCCGTCGTCGGTCGTCGCGCGCATCTCGCGGAAGCGGTCCCACGCGGCGAAGGCGAAGTCGTGCACGTCCTCCTGCACGAACCGGCGGATCGCGCGGCCGTCGAGCCGCCGCTCTTCCACGAGCCGGCCGGTGGCGCCGACCGCGACCCCCTCCGGCACGTCGACGGTCACGTCGTAGGCCCCGAAGTCGGCGTAAAACTCCGAGAGCCGATGGTAGGGGAAGTGCGCCCAGGTCCCGTCGGGCTCGAGGCGAGCGATCTTCGGAAACCACTGCCCCACCATGTGAAAGCTCCCGTAGTGGCCCGTCCTGAGCGCGAGCGACGGGAGGTGCGCGTCCCAGGCGAGATCGATCGTGATCGCGTCGCCTGGAGCGACGGGCCGCGGCAGCTCCACGCGGATGTCGGTCTCGTCCTCGGGATCGCCGGGCGTCGTGGGGTTCCCCTGGGGCCAGACGTCCGCGCCTCCCATCTCGCGCACCGCGAAGCGCTTCACCTGGATGTGTCCGTAATCGTACAATATTTCGTTACCGCGAAAGCCCCCGATGGCCGACCGGAGGAACACGGTGCGCTCGCTCTTGAAGCCGTTCAGGTAGAGGTGGACGAACAGCTCGCGCTGCGGCTCGCGCGACGCGTTCCGCCAGACCAGCGTGCCCTCGCCGCGCATCGTGTGCTGCACCGGATCGAGGCTCGCGCGCAGCGTGTAGCTCGCGATCGGATCGGCGTGCGCCGCGAGCTCGGCGTCGGCAGGAGGCGCCGGCGATGGCGTGACGCGGGCGGCGTCGACAGCGGCTGCGGGGCCGGCTGCGGTGGCGCCCGCGGCGTCGACGGCGCCTGCGCGAGCGGCCGGCGGCGGCTGCGCTGGAGCGCCGCGCGCGATCGTGGCGACGAGGGACGCACCGGTGCGGCCGGCGACCAGCGCGAGGAGGAGACCGACGGCGGCCTGGAGAGCCGTGCGCACCGGTGCAACCTAGCGAGCCAGCGCCATCGCGGAAAGGCGCGTCAGCAGGCGCCGCGGCCCGCCCGGCACGATTCTCGAGGCGGGGACCGGGGATCTCAGGCGATCCCGGCGCCTACACGCCGCAGACGATCCCCTCCTGCACGAGCTCGTACAGGAGCCGCAAGGCCTCGAGCGTCTGCATGCCCGAGACGTCGAGGATCTCGTCGATCGAGCTGTACCCGTCGATGCACGACAGCAAGAAGCCCGCGCGGTGATCGAGGTTCAACGAGCGGAGCTGGTCCGGCGACACCGCGAGGCGGAGCACGCGCGAGCCGTCGCCGAGGCGCGACTTGTACATCTGCCGCAGCATCTCGACGCAGCTGTCGGCGTACTGCCGCGCCATCAAGTCCTTCGGGTTCTCCTCGATCAGGCCCTCCGCGAGGACGAGCGCGCCCCCGAAGTCCCCCTGATCGAACCGGTGCTGCATCTGCTCCCGCGGCCCCTGGATGCTCAGCTGGGGCTCGGTCGCCCGGGAGTGAACCTCCTTGTCCACCCTCGCAGCAGCCGCCGGCGCGCGATCCGTCTCGAGCCGGCGCGGCGCGCGCTCCGCCTCGAGCTGGCGCGGCGCGCGATCCGTCTCGATCCGGCGCGGCGCGCGCGCCCCGCCCTGCGTGTCGCCGGAGACCCGGTACGAGGTGGAGCCGGCGAGCGCGCCCGTCCCGCCGCGGAAGGCGGGCTCGTCGTCCTCCACGATCAGGCCGTACCGGAGCGTGCCGGGAGGCGGCGTGACCGGCTGCT
>JAICEP010000777.1 GCA_025924095.1 Sorangium sp. | reverse complement strand
CGAGCGCGGACCCGATCGCGCTCACGGGCCTCGTGAGCGAGGACTTCGGCGTCCTGCTCACCGCCCTCGACGCGCTCGGATCTGCAGGCGCCGCGCGCAAGCCGCTCCGCGAGCTCGCCGCCCTGCCGCCGCCGCCGAGCGCGCCCGCGGCGATCCTCCGTCGCGTCGCGTGGCTCCGCTGCGGCGCGGCCAGGCTCCTCGCGGGCGCGAACCACCGCGAACCGTTGCTCCTCGGCTGCGACGTCACGGCGCCGGCGGATCCGGCGAGCAAGCCGGACGCCGCCGCGCCGGTGCGCGGCTCGATCGGCGCCCGGGCGGTCGTCGAGGTGATCGGCCGCGGGGCGATCACGGGCGCGCGGCTCGCCGCGCTCCGCGCCTACGCCGAGTCGGGCGAGCTGCGCGCGCGGGAGGCCGCGATCGAGCTCATCGCCTCGCACGAGGAGATCGCCGGTGCGCCCGACCTGCTCGCGAAGGCGCTCGCCGCGGAGGAGCCGGGCCTCGTCGCCGCCGCTGCGGCGGTCATCGCGCGGCAGCCCCAGCGCGCGTCGGAGGCGCCGGGGCAGGGGAAGCGGAAGCGCAAGCGGCGCCGCGACGACAAGGACGCGCCCGCCGCGGTCACGTCGCCGGCGATCGAGGGCGCGCTGCTCTCGCTCCTCGATCGCCCTGGCGTGCGCGACGATCCGGAGCTCATCGGCGCGGTCATCGACGCCGTGGGGGCGCTCGCGCTCAAGCCGGCCGAGGCTCGCCTGGAGGATCTCTGCCGATCGAGCTACCCCACGACGCGGGCGCGCGCGGGGACGGCGCTCGGCGTGCTCCGGGGCCGCAAGATCGCGTGCGACTCCGGGCTGCCGGGCGACGCGGGGCGGCCGGCCATCGCGCCGCCGGCCGGCGAGCTGCCGGCCGAGGCCTCCGCGCTCGTGCGCGCGCCGGCGGTGCTGACCTTCGACACGGACGCCGGCGAGCTCACGATGACGCTCGACCCCGCGCTCGCGCCGGTCGCGGTGACCCGCTTCATCGATCTCGCGCGCTCCGGCTACTACGACGGCAAGATCGTCCATCGCGTGGTGCCCGGCTTCGTCACCCAGTTCGGCGCTCCGTTCGGCGACGGCGCCGGCGGTCCGCCCGGCAGGCCGGCGCTCCGCTGCGAGACGTCGCCCGTCCCGTTCGAGCCGCTGCGCGTCGGCGTGGCCCTCGCCGGCCGCGACACCGGATCGAGCCAGCTCTTCGTCATGCACGCTCGCGCGCCGCACCTCGACGGCCAGTACGCGGCGGTCGGCGTCGCCGCCGGGCCGTGGGCTGCGCTCGTGGATGGGGACGTCGTCCGGAGCGTGAAGGTGCGGGACTGATCGCGGCGCGCGGGAGACGCGAGCCGCTGGGTCGCGGCGGCGCTCATCCATGTCGATTGACAACCGCCCCCGACCGGCGCTTTACAGTTTAGCGTGGTCATTGCCTCCTTTCTGGCCGTCGCGGTGCTCGTGTACACGTACTTCGGGTACCCGATCGTGATCGGCATCCTGGCGCGCCTCTGGCCTGCGCAGCGGATGGAGGATCCGAGCTACGTCCCCACCGTGACGGCGTGTATCCCCGTCTACAATGCGGCGTCGTATCTCCAGGCGAAGGTCGAGAGCCTCTTCGCGCTCGACTATCCGAGGGACAAGCTGGAGGTCCTGCTCTACTCCGACGGCTCGACCGACGACACGGTGCTCGTGGCCCGGCAGCTGGCGGAGCGCGACCCCCGGGTGAAGGTGATCGTCAACGAGGCGCGGCGCGGCAAGCCGATCGGCGTGAACACGATGCTCGGGGTCGCGACGGGCGAGGTGCTGCTGATGACGGACATCCGCCAGCCGCTCGTGCCCGGGGCGCTGCGCGCGCTCATGCGGCTCCTGGCCGATCCCAACGCGGGCTGCGTCTCCGGCAACCTGGTCCTGAAGGGCTCGGCGGGCTCGGGGGCGTACTGGCGTTACGAGAACTGGATCCGCCTCCAGGAGGGGAGGTTCAGGAGCATGGTGGGGGTGACCGGTCCCATCTACGCCATCCGGCGCGCCGACATGAGCCAGCTCCCGGAGGGCGTCATCCTCGACGATATGTGGGTGCCGATGCGGCTCCGGCTCGAGGGCCGCTCCATCCTCTTCGCGCAGGACGCGATCGCGTACGACGACGCCTTCGGCGACGAGCGCGAGTTCGGCCGCAAGGTGCGCACCCTGGCGGGCAACTACCAGCTCTTCTCGCTGCTCCCGGCGCTGCTCGTCCCGTTCAGGAACCCGTCGTGGTTCGAGATCTTCTCTCACAAGCTGCTTCGCCTCGTGTGCCCCTGGGCGCTCGTCGCGCTGCTGATCGCGTCGACCGCCGCGTGGATCGGCGCCGAGGCCAGCGGCGATGTCTCGTGGACGCTCTACGCGACGCGCGCGATGTTCGGGGGCCAGGCGGCGTTCTACCTGCTCGCGGCGCTCGGGGGCGCCGCGGGCAAGCTCGGCTCGCTCGCGCGCACCTTCGTGGTCCTCAACGCGGCGGCCGTGGTGGGTCTCTGGCGCTTCGTCCGCGGCTCGCAGAAGGTCACCTGGTAAGCGCGGCGCGCGAGCGCGCGCCGTGATCGCTGCGGCTACGGCTCGAGCAGGCCCACGAGCTCGTGGACGGCGCGGTGCGATCGCCGGAGGGTGAGCGACGATGGGATCAGCTGCCCCGGCCCTTTGTGCGGCAGGGCCTCGAACCGGATCGGCGCGGGGAGGACGTCGAGGCCCGCGCGCTCGAACATGCGGATCGAGCGCGGCATGTGGAGCGCGCTCGTCACGACGACCACGGCTTCGGCCGAGAGGCTGCGGGCGATTTTGGCGGAGTAGATGGCGTTTTCCCGGGTGTCGCGCGACTCGGTCTCCAGGAGGATCTTCTTCCTCGGCACGCCCAGCTCGACGAGCAGGTCGGCCATGGCGCCGGCGAGCTCGGTGCGCTCGAGCCGGACGTCCTGCCCTGAGACGATGACGTGGCCGAAGCCGTAGGTGCGGTAGACGCGCGCGGCGCCGAGGCCGCGCTCGATGCCATTCGCCGACTGCCGTTCCATGGCGGGCGTGCCGAACTCGTCGGCGTCGATCCCGGCGGTGAGGATGACCAGGACCCGCCGCTCGGGCGAGCTGCCGGCGAGCTCCGCGCGGAGGTCCCTCGGCTGCGTGCTCATGCGGCGCACGAGCCCGCTGGAGACCCAGGGCATGGAGAGGAGCCACAGCGCGAGCCAGGCGCTCCACGCGAGCGCCCGCCCGACCTTCGCCCGGCGCGCGCGGTAGGTCCACCCGCCGCCGGACAGCGCGAGGCCGAGGCCCGCGGCGACGAGGAGCACGAACAGGGGATCGACGAGGCGGGCGATGGGCAAGGCGAGGCTCGCCGTGAGGCGCTCGGTGGAGGTCTATCTATGCTGTCGCCGGGGAGCGACGCGAGCGAAAAGAGGCGCGTTGCGAAGGCGGGACGGACGCGGGCGGCGATGCGCCCGTTCCGGCGCTGCCTTTCATGGCGGGTGGGTGCTCAGCGTCGCCGCTGCGCTCGCCGCCGCCGGGCT
>JAICEP010000776.1 GCA_025924095.1 Sorangium sp. | reverse complement strand
TTCTACGGCGGCATCGCGAAGCTGAACGGCGACTGGCTCCGGGGACAGCCGCTCACGATGTGGCTCGCCGAGCACCGCGGCGCGCCTCTCGTCGGGCCGCTCCTCGCCACGCCGGCCGCGGGGCTCGCGCTCTCGTATGCGGGGCTGCTCCTCGACCTCTCGATGGGCTTCCTGCTCTTTTCCCGACGCACCTTCCCGCTCGGCGCCGCGCTCGCCGTGGCGTTCAACCTCTCCAACGCTCTGCTGTTCAAGATCGGGATCTTCCCCTACGCGATGATCGCCTCGCTCGCGCTGTTCGCAGATCCCTCGTGGCCGAGGCGGCGGCTGCCCTTCCTCTTCGGGAGCGCGGGCCGCCCAGGCGGCGGCGCCGAGGTCCCCTCGCCCGCGGCGTGGCGACGGCGCGTCCTGCCGCTCGCGCTGCTCCACGGGTATCTCCTGGTCCACCTCGTGGTGCCGCTCCGCCACTGGGTCTATCCGGGCGACGTCGCCTGGAACGAGGCCGGACACCGCTTCTCGTGGCGGATGAAGCTGCGCGACAAGGACGTGAGCGAGCTCGACATCCGCGTGCTGGATCCGAGGACCGGCGTGCGCGAGTCGCTCGACCTCGAGGCGTGGCTCACCGACCGCCAGCTCGGGGAGATGAGCGCGCGGCCCGACATGATCGTCGACTTCGCGCGCCACGTCGCCGACCGCTGGCGGGAGGACTTCGGGGTGCGGCCGATCGTCACGGCCAAGGTCGTCGCGTCGCTGAACGGAGGGCCCTACCGCGATCTCGTCGACCCGACGATCGATCTGGCGTCGACGCCGAGAGGGCTCCTCGCGGTCGCGCAGCCACCCTGATGCCGCACGAGCGTGACGCAGCACACGCCAAGCCGCCATTACTTGGATTCTTCGCGCAAAACCGCAGAGGACTCCTCTATACTGATGCTCTCGGTCTGTAGTTGAGCAAACGCCAGCGGCGGACAGGGCCATCACGAGCGCGAGCACAAATACGCATGACCACAGCATCGATCGATTTGCCGGGACATGTCGTCGAGCAGCTGATCCATGAAGGCAGCAAGACCCTCGTGTACCGCGGCCGCCGCGCCGCGGATCAGCGGCCGGTCGTCATCAAGACGCTGAAGGGCGAGCACCCGAGCGTCCGCGATCTCGCCCTTTTACGGCACGAATTCCATCTGCTGCGCGATCTGGACCTCGATGCCGTGGTGCGGGTGTGCGCGCTCGAGAGGACGCGCGGCGGGCTCGCCCTCGTCACCGAGGCGGTCGAGGGCACGACCCTGCGGGCAATCCTCCACGATCGCCGGCTGGATCTGCGCACGGCGCTGGCGCTCTCGGTCGCCATCGCCGACGCCATCGGCGCGGTGCACCGCTGCCACATCACGCACAAGGACATCAATCCAAGAAACATCATCATCAGCTCAGACCTCCGCGGCGCCACGCTCATCGACTTCGGCGCCGCGTCGCGGCTCCAGCAGGAATTCCAGGAGTCGACCTCGGTCTCTACCCTGCAAGGGACGCTCGCGTACATATCGCCCGAGCAGACCGGGCGCATGAACAGGGGCATCGACTACCGCGCGGATCTCTACTCGTTCGGTGTCACCTTGTATGAAATGCTGACCGGCGCGCTGCCGTTCTCGGACGCCGATCCGATCGACGTCATCTACAGCCACATCGCGCGGCCGCCCGTCCCGCCGCACGAGCGTCGCGGGGACGTGCCCCAGCCGGTGTCCGAGGTGGTCATGAAGCTCCTCGCCAAGACCCCCGAGGACCGCTATCAGAGTGCGTACGGCGTCAAGGCGGACCTCGCGGAGTGCCTGCGTTCCCTCGAGCAGACGGGCCGGGTCCATCCCTTCCCCATCGGGCGGAGCGATCGCAGCTACGATCTGCGCGTTCCGCAGAAGATCTACGGCCGGGACGTGGAGCGGGACCGGCTCCTTTCCGCCTTCGAGCGGGCCCGAGCCGGCGCCGCGGAGCTCGTGCTCGTCTCCGGCTACTCCGGCGTCGGCAAGAGCGCGCTGGTCCACGAGACCTACAAGGCGATCGCCAGGGTCGGGGGCCACTTCGCCCACGGGAAATTCGATCAGCTGAATCGCGGCGTGCCCTGCGCCTCGGTCGTCCAGGCGTTCAGGGGGCTCGTGCAGCACTTCCTCTCCGAGCGAACCGAGGTGCTGTCCCGCTGGAGAGCAGAGCTCGGCGCGGCGCTCGGCGCGAACGCCGGGGTCCTGGTCGATCTCATCCCCGAGCTCGCGCTCATCCTCGGCGAGGTGCCCGCCGTCGCGGCGCTCGGCCCCTCCGAGTCGCAGAACCGCTTCGACATGGTGTTCCGGAGCTTTCTCGGCGTGTTCACCGCCCCGTCGCACCCGCTGGTCCTGCTCCTCGACGACCTGCAATGGGCGGATGCGGCGTCGCTCAGGCTGCTGCGGCTCCTTCTCACCGACCCCGACACGGGCCATCTCCTGGTCGTCGGGGCGTACCGCGACAACGAGGTGAGCCCGGCGCACCCGCTCATCATCACCCTCGACGCCATCCGGGCCGCGAACGCGGCGGTGACGGACATCCCCCTCGCGCCGCTCTCGCCGGAGGACGTGACCGCGCTCGTCTCGGACGCCCTGGGCCGCACGGCGCAGGACGTCGCGCAGCTCTCCGAGCTCATCCACGGGAAGACGCAGGGCAACCCGTTCTTCATCGGGCAGTTCCTGCGGATGTTGAGCGACGACGGGCTCCTCCGCTGCGAGCCGGAGACCGGCCAATGGGCATGGAACCTCGCGGCCATCGAGTCGCGGGCCGTGACGGACAACGTCGTCGAGTTCATGATCGCCAAGCTGCAGAGGCTCTCGCCGCCCACCCAGCGCGCCCTGCAGCTCGCCGCGTGCATCGGGCACAGGTTCGATCTGCGCACGCTCGCGACGATCTCCGAGCAGCCTGCCGCGCAGTCGGCGCAGGACCTGTGGGGGGCCATGCAGGAAGGGCTCCTGCTCCCCATCGACGCAGACTACCGGCTCGTGCAGCCGGGAGAGCAATCCCACGACGAGTCCGCGAGCGAGGCGTCGTTCGCCGTCTCCTACCAGTTCTTGCACGATCGCGTCCAGCAGGCGGCCTACGCGCTCATCGCGGACGAGCACAAGCGCGCCGCCCACCTGCGCGTCGGCCGCCTGATGCTGGCCAGTCAACGCGGGGAGCCACAGGAAGAGCAGCTCTTCGACATCGTGAACCACCTGAACTACGGAGCCCGCCTCATCGCCGATCCCGGCGAGCGAAGCCTGCTCGGGCGCCTGAACCTGCGCGCCGGGAGGAAGGCCAAGGGCTCGACCGCCTACGGGGCCGCGGCGGAGTACTTCAGCGCCGGACGGAGCGCGATCGGAGACGACGGCTCCTCGGGGGACCACGCGCTGCGCTGGGCGCTCACGCTGGAGGCGGCCGAGTGCGAGTACCTGTGCGGCCGCTTCGTCGAGGCCGAGGCGCTGTTCCAGCGCCTGCTTGATGTGGCGCGGTCAAACCTCGATCGGGCGCGGGTCCAGAGCCTGCGGATGAAGCTCTATCAGGTCGC
>JAICEP010000775.1 GCA_025924095.1 Sorangium sp. | reverse complement strand
GGCTCGAGGCTGAGCGCGAGGCCGAGCGCGAGGCCGCGCGCCGGCAGCACGGCGAGCTGGCGCGCCAGATGATGTCGCTGCAGGAGCGCGAGCGGCAGCGCGTGGCCCGCGACATCCACGACGACCTGGGGCAGCAGATCACCGGCCTTCGCCTCAAGCTGGAATGGCTGGCCGCGATCGTCGCCGGCGATCCGCCGCTGCGCGCGAGCGTCGAGGGGGTACAGGAGCTGGCCGTGCGTCTCGACCAGCACGTGGATTTCCTGCTGCGCCACCTGCGGCCGGCGGGGCTCGACGACGTCGGCCTCGTGGCCACGCTCGAGCAGACCGTCCAGGAGTGGTCGGCGACCTTCGGCATCGCCGCGGAGTTCCGTGCCTCGGGGTACGATGGTACTCGCCTCCCGATCGACGCCGAGGGCCACCTGTATCGCATCGTTCAGGAGGCGCTGAACAACGTCCACAAGCACGCCTCCGCGCGCCAGGTCGTGGTCAGCCTCGAGCGGCTCGGCGCGCGCACGTCGCTGACGATCCGCGATGACGGGACCGGGATAGGCGGAGGCGCGGCGGAGTCGGATGGTCGCCGCGGGCTCGGCCTGGTCGGCATGCGGGAGCGCGCCGCGCTCATCGGGGCGCGATTCGAGATTCTCTCGCCGCCGGGGCGCGGCACGACCGTGCTCGTCGACCTGCCGTGAGCGGCCGCGCCGCGCCCCGCCCGTCTCAGCGCACCGCCGCGACCGCGCGCTCGAGGCCGGCGATGTCGATCTTCTTCATCTCGAGCATCGCCTGCATCGCGCGCTTCGCTTCCGGCGATTCGTGATCCTTCAGCAGCTCCCTGAGCGCGCGCGGCGTCACCTGCCACGACACGCCGTACTTGTCCTTCAGCCAGCCGCAGATCTGTGCCTTCGGATCGCCGCCCGGCGTGAGCTTCGCCCAGTAGGCGTCGATCTCCTGCTGCGTGTCGCACTCGATCTGCAGCGAGATCGCTTCGTTGAAGGTGAAGTCCGGGCCGCCGTTCAGCGCCGTGAACGGCTGGCCGTCCAGCTCGAACTCGACGGTCATCACCGAGCCGGGCTTCTTGTGATGGATCTCCTCTCCGACGGCGGGGTAGCGGGTGGTCTGGACGATCCGCGAGTTCGGGAACACGGACGTGTAGAACTTCGCGGCGTCCTCGGCCTGGGTGTCGAACCACAGGCACGGAGTAATCGTCGTGGAAACAGCCATCAGGACCTCCTGTCGTTCCGGGTCTTCCGCTCGGCCATCACCTCGTCCACGGTGCGTCCGCTCGCGATCGCCTCGCGCGCGACCTCCGCGGCGCCCATGAAGCCGAGCGTCTCGTTCAGCATCGTCGCCGCGCCGACCGTGCGCGCGGCGTACTCGGCGCAGCGCTCGGGATGCGCGCGCATCCCGCGGATCGTCGTCGTGTCGAGCGTGCGCACCGCCGCCGCCAGCACGTCGAGGCTGTCGAGCAGCGCGTACGCGACGTACGGCAGCATCACGTTCAGCTCGAGCTGTCCGGCCTCGCCGCACAGCGTGATCGCGACGTCGTGGCCGATGACGTGGAAGCACGCCATGTTCGTCATCTCGGCCACCACCGGGTTCACCTTGCCCGGCATGATCGAGGAGCCGGGCTGGAGCGCCGGCAGCTCGATCTCGTCGAGCCCGGTGTGCGGCCCCGAGCTGAGGAGCCGCAGGTCGTTCGCGATCTTGCTCAACTCCACCGCGAGCCCGCGCACGGCGCCCGAGAGCGCGACGAAGTCGCCGAGGCTCTGCTGCGAGGCGATCCGATCCGCCGATTCGCGCAACGGCAGGCCGGTGATCTCCGCGAGCCGGCGGACGGCCAGCGCCGCGAACCCCGGCGGCGTGTTCACCCCGGTACCGATCGCGGTCCCGCCCAGCGGCAGGTCGAGCAGCCCGTCCTGCGCCCCGCGAATGCGCGCGACCGCGCGCCGTACGTTGAACGCCCAGGCCGCGCACTCCTGACCGAGCGTCATCGGCGTCGCGTCGTGGAGGTGCGTCCGCCCGGCCTTCTTCACGTCCTTCCACTCGGCCGCCTTCGCGTCGAGCGCCGACGCCAGCCCCTCGCCGGCCTCGACCAGGCCGCGCGCGAGTCGTGCCGCGGCGATCCGGATTGCGGTCGGCATCGTGTCGTTGGTGGACTGCGACTTGTTGACGTGGTCGTTGGGATTGACGTGCGCGTAGTCGCCGCGGGCGCGGCCGAGGATCTCGAGCGCGCGGTTGGCGATCACCTCGTTCACGTTCATGTTGGTCGAGGTGCCGGCGCCGGCCTGGAACGCGTCGAGCTGGAACTGATCGCGCCATTGCCCGCCGATGACCTCTTCCGCCGCCCGGACGATCGCGTCGCGCCGGGCGTCGTCCAACGCGCCCGCCTCGGCGTTGGCGAGTGCCGCGGCCTTCTTGATCTCGGCATAGGCGGTGATGAGGCCCGGATGGGCACGCAGCGAGCTGATCCGGAAGGTCTCCAGCGCCCGCGCGGTCTGGATACCGTAGAGCGCGCTCGCCGGCACTTCGCGCTCGCCGACGGGGTCGCGCTCGAGGCGGGTGGGTTCCATTCTGGGTGACGTCGTGCTCATGGAGGTCCCTTCCGGGTCGAACGAGAAAGGGGTGCAAGCCTCCTGCCTGGCGGATGAGACCAAGGTGCCATAGGCAGGCTGGGCCACCTGGGGTGTAAGCTCGGCCCTTCGAACGCCCGTTCGAAGGAGGATGCCATGCTTCGGACCCTTGCTGCCGCCATCACGATGGCCCTGCTGTGCGCCGCTCCCGCTGCCGGGCAGCGGCTCACCGACGATGACGTGAAGTCGCTCTCCGAGCGCATCTACCACGAGCGCGACCGGTTCGAGGACGCGCTGGACGGCGACTTCAAGCACGCCAAGCTCCGCACCGCGACCGGGGAATACGACATCAACCGCTTCCTCGACGACTTCCAGGAGCGCGCCAACGAGTACAAGGAGCGGCTCACGTCGTCCTATGCGGCGAGCCGGGAGGCGGGTGAGCTCCTCAAGCAGTCGTCTGCGATCAGCGGATACATGAAGCGGCAGGCCCCGACGATGAAGGGCATGAGCGAGTGGAACAAGCTCGAAGGCAGCCTCGGCGAGCTGGCCACCGCCTATGGGACGACGTTCCCGTTGCCCGACGGCGCGACGCCGCGTCGTATCGGTGACGGCGAGCTGAAGGCGGCCGCCGACGCGATCGAGCAGGGCGGCAAGAGCTTCAAGAAGGCGCTCGAGAAGGACCTCAAGGCCGACAAGACCGTGGACCCCGCCGCGCGGGCCACGGCGATTGCCGAGGCCGACACGTTCGCGAAGAGCGCCAAGGCCCTGAAGGACCGCGTCAACGGCGGGAAGCCCAGCACGGCCGAGGCGCAGCAGCTCTTCCAGCAGGCGGCCAAGATCAAGGACGTGATGGGCAGCCGCAGCCTGCCGACGGCGGGAGGCGCCTGGGGCGGCGTCGGCTCGAAGCTCGCCACGGTCGCGCAGGCCTACAACATGCCCTTGCCGTAGTCGCCGCATGTGCTGACGGCGGGTCCCCCAGGCCCG
>JAICEP010000774.1 GCA_025924095.1 Sorangium sp. | reverse complement strand
GCGTCCATCGCGCCTCGGCCGACCTGCTTGTGGTGCTCTGCGGCGCAGGCGCGTCCTGCGGCCAGCCGCGTGGACGCCCGCGCCGGCCGCAGGACGCGCCTGCGACCGGGCGCGTCGGCGCGCGCTGTCCGGGCGAACGCCGCGCCTGTCCGGGCGGCGCGCCACCGCCCCGCTCCGATGAGGCCGTCCGAGGGCCGCTCGCAGCGCCTCCGCGCTCGCCCTCGCGTCGCGCCGCATCTACCATGGGGAGATGCGCCCCACCGTCCTCCTCTGGGACATCGACGGCACCCTGCTCTCCACCGGCGGCGCGGGCCGGCGCGCCATGGAGCGTGCGTTCGCGCGGTATGCCGGCCGGCCCGACGCGTGCGAGTCGTTCTCGTTCGCCGGCATGACCGACAGGGCCATCCTCCGGGCAGGGCTCGACGCGCTCGGGCGCGAGGTCACCGAGGGCGCGATCGACGCGCTCCTCGCGATCTACGTCGAGCTCCTCGCGGAGGAGATGTCGCTCGCCGACGAGACCCGGGTCCACCACGGCGTCGTCGAGGCGCTCGACGCCGCCGCCCGGCGGGCGAGGTGCGCCGTCGGCCTCGGCACGGGCAACGTCCGCGCGGGGGCGCAGGCGAAGCTCACGCGCGTCGGCATCTACGAGCGGTTCGCGTTCGGCGGCTTCGGCTGCGACCACGAGCGGCGCGACGAGCTCCTGCGCATCGGCGCGACGCGCGGGGCGGCGAGGCTCGCGGCGCCGCTCGAGGCGTGCCGCGTCGTGGTCATCGGCGACACGCCGAAGGACATCGCCGCGGCCCAGGCGATCGGCGCCGAGTCGATCGCCGTGGCCACCGGCCCCTACGCCCTCGCGGCGCTCGCCGCCTGCGCCCCGACCCACAGCTTCAGCGACCTCGGGGAAAAGGGCGTGCTCGAGGCGCTGCTCGGCTAGCGCACCCATCGGCTCGAGGACCGAGAATGGACCACAGGGCTTGAAGACCGAGGATGAACCACGGAGCCCTCTTCTCCCCTCCCCTCTCTCCCCTCCCCTCCCCTCTTCTCCCCTCCCCGGATCGAAAGACACGCCAACCCGGCAACAAACGGCGCCCTGCAGCGGAGGTGCCGCTCGCGCTACGACTCGAGCATGGCGAACGTAGCGAAGGACAGTGGACCGATGACAGACGTGGTTGGCGACATGACGAATCGCCTGCTGGCCGATGCGGGCATCGGCGCCGGCATGCGCGTCCTCGACGTGGGCTGCGGTCCCGGGGATGTCTCGTTCCGGGTCGCGAAGCTCGTCGGGGGGCAAGGGCAGGTCGTGGGCATCGATCGCGACGCGCGTCCGCTCGCGGCGGCTCGAGACAGGGCGCGCGAGCTCGGCCTCTCGAACATGACCTTCGCCGAGGTCGACCTGGGCGCGCTGGCGCCCGAGCACGGCCTCTTCGATGCGATCGTGGGCAGACGCGTCCTGATGTACCAGCCCGACGCGGTGGCGGCCCTGAAGAGCCTCTCCCGCGCCCTGCGTCCCGGCGGCCTTGTCGTCTTTCAGGAGCACGACACAACGATGGTGCCGGCATCCGTGGAGCCCCTGCCGCTCCACGAGCGCACGCATCAATGGACGTGGGGGACGGTGGAGCGAGAGGGCGCCGACATCCACATGGGCTTTCATCTCGCGTCCGCGCTCGAGCAGGCCGGCCTCACCGTCGTGAGCGTGCGCGCGGAGGCGGTCGTGCAAACGCCGCAGACGCGCTACCGCACCGCGGACATCGTCCGCGCGATGCTGCCTCGCATCCTGCAGCAGGGGGTCGCGACCGAGGCCGAGATCGACGTCGACACGCTCGCGGAGCGCCTCGTGGAAGAGCGAACCAGGGCGAACGCCACGTACATCAGCGACATGGTCTTCGGCGCCTGGGCCCGAAAGCCCGCCTGAGGGCCCGCGCTCTCCCGCTCAGCGCGAGCACATCTCGATCAGCATCGTCTCCAGCACCGCCTGCGCCGGGCGGCGGCTGCTCTTCAGCGCGAGATCGGTCTCGGCGAGCATGCGCATCCAGCCCGCGAGCGCGCCCTTCGGGAGCTGGCGGATCGACTGCGCCACGTCGTTCGCCTTGAAGGGGGCCACGCCCGCGCGCTGCGCGGCCTCGGCCTGGCTCGCGCCCGTGGCGAGCGCCGACTCGAACTTCACCATCTGGCGGACCGACCACGAGACCGCCCCGAGCAGGCGCAGCCCTCCGTCGCGGGGGTCGTACGCGTCGGCGAGCGCCGCGAGCGCGCGGTCGAGCCGCCGCCGCCCGAGCGCGTCGATGAGCTCCCAGACCGTGCTCTGCCGGACCCGGATGACCACCTGCGCGATCGCGTCCTCGGTGATCGGCTGCTTCGGCCCGACGTACAGCGAGAGCCGCTCGATCGCGTCGACCACGTAGCCGAGCTCGGGCCCGGCGAGCTCGGCGAGCTGGTCGGCCACGTCGCTCGAGATCGGGTTGCCCTTGTCGCGGGCCATCGACGTGATGAAGCCGGGCAGGGCGCGGCGGTTCAGGGGCTCGCACGCGACGAGGAAGTCGCCCTTCTTGGCGGACGTGACGAGGCGGCGCTGGCCGTGGAGCTTCGCCGCGACGAGGACGAGGACCGCGCTCGGCGAGGGCGCCTTGGCGTACTCGGCGAGCGCGTCGAGCGGGCTCAGCTGCTTCGACGCGCCCCGCTTGCCGCCCGCGCCGCCGCGCTCGTCGTCCCCCTCGCCGTCGTCGCCCTCGTCCTTCTTCTCCCAGCGCTCGACGCCGCGGACCATCACGAAGCGGCGCGGGCCCATCATCGGGAGCATGCGCGCGGCGCCGAGGACCGACTCGATCGGCGCGTCGCCCGCGGTGAACTTGTCCTCGTTGAAGCCGGCGACTCCCCCCTTGGACGCCGCTTCCCGGATCGCGCTCACCACGCGATCGACAAGCCAGCGCTCCTCCCCCATCACGAGGTAGACCGGGCGAAGGGCGCCGGTCGTCGCTTCCTTCAAGGCTTGGTCGGGCGTCACCGCTCCGGCATCGGGCGTTCAGGCAGGTGCGTCAAGGGCGACGCGCGAGGTCGCGGCCCCGTCGGGCCCGGCGCCCGTCACGGCAGCGAGAACGGGACGTCCACGCGCACGCTCGCTCCGGGAGGCGCGACGGCGACCGGCGGGAGCGCGGTGACCAGGCAGGCCGTGATCTCGGGGCGCGAGGTCTCGCGGTCCTCGAGGATGCCGCGCGCGATCTGCCGGCCCTGCGCGTCGAACGTCAGGTTGAAGACGTACTTCACCCCGCGCGGCGCCGGCTGCGCCGCGATCGCCGGCCTGTAGCAGCGCTCGACCAGGGCCGGGCGGTGCGCGTCGAGCGCCCGCGCGGCCTGCCTCGCGACCTCCTCGCGCGGCACGCTCGGCGCGCGCTGCGGCGCCGGCGCGCCCTCTCCGGACGCGCGGGCGCGCTCCGCCGGCCCGGCGGAGGACCCCGGCCCGGCGCGGTCCGCGGCCGTGCCCCCGGCGGAGCGCGCGTCCGGGGCGACGGCGGCCGGGCCGTGCCGCAGGCCGAGGTAGACCGCGGCGGCGATCAGGGCG
>JAICEP010000773.1 GCA_025924095.1 Sorangium sp. | reverse complement strand
TGCTCGGCGTCGGCGAGCGCGCCGCGCACGTCGGCGACGTCGAGCCGCGCCGCGAGCCGCGCCCAGCGCAGCGCCTCGATACCGGGCGCGCGCGCGACGCCGAGGTTCAGCGCGTCGAGGCGCACGTCGAGGGCGTCCGCGAGCCGCGCCGCGCGCAGCCACGCGAGCGCGGCGAGCGGGCCGTACGGCTCCGCGTGCGCGGCGCGCGCGAGCGCCGAGAAGGCGCCGTCGCGATCGCCGACCGCCTCGAGGAGCGCGCCGCCGAGGAGGCCGGCGTCCACGGCGGGCATGGCGTCGACGACGGTCGAGAGCGCCCCCTCGGCGCGCTCGCCGATCACGAGGTCGATCCAGGCGAGGCGCGAGGAGATCTCGGGGTGCCGCGGGGCGCGCTCCAGCGCGGCGAGGTAGGCGCGGCGCGCGTCGTCGAGGCCGCCCGCGAGCGCGAGCTCGTCGGCGACGCCCGCGAGCTCGGCCGCCTCGAGCGCCCGGAGCGCGCGGTCGCCCAGCGCCGGAGGCGCCGCGTCGAGCGCGCCCTCGGCGCGGAAGCGGCCCGCCTCCGCGACGACCGCCGTCCACTGCACCCCGGCCACGTCGGGCGCCCTCGCGCCGGCGGCGGGCAGGAGCAGGCGGACGATCCGCTCGACCGCGGCGTCCAGCACGATCGCGCCCTCGACGATGCGGCCGTGCGCGCCCGCCATCATCGAGAGCGCCTGGAGCGCGAGCGCGTGCGGCGGCGCCCCGAGGCCGACGCCGCGCGCGCGCTCCGGCAGGAGCCTGAGCGCGCGCTCACCGGGCGCGACGGCGACGTCGAACGCGAGCGCCGTCTCGCCCGACCGCAGCGCGACGAGCGCGCCCTCCTCGATGGGCGCGATGATCAGCTGCGGCGTGCCGTCGCCGAGGAGGCCGCGGAGCCGCGGCGCGGCCCAGCCGGCGAGCTCGGTCCCCTGCGCCTCGACGGCGAGCCGCGCGAGCTGGCCGCGCCGGTGCCGGAAGCGCGCGACCCCGCCGGAGAGGTCGACGGGAAACCGGATCCCGGCGAGCCGCACGACGAGCTCGGTGACGCGGAGCGGACCGAGCGCGAACGGCTCCCCGAGCTCGATCGCGAGCGCCCCCTTGCTGACGGCGAGCCGGAGGACGGGCCGGTCATCGGGCGGGCGCGGGGCCGCACCGCCGCCGGGCGCGAGCGCGCGGAGCGACGGCGCCAGGCCCAGCGCGCGCGCCGGCCGGCCGCGCCTCTGTCCAGCAGCCATACCCGCCAAGGGTATCAACCCTGCGGCGATCCAGGCGAGTTAGCGGCGATCACGCCGGACGAAGCGCGGCGTGACGGAACGGGCGCTCAGAGGTCGCCCTTGGCGAGCTTGTCCTTCATTTTCTGGATGAGCGCGGGGAACCCATCCTTCTTGATGATCTTCGTGAACTGGGCGCGGTAGCTCCCCACCAGGCTGACGCCCTCGGTGACGATGTCCCGCACGAGCCAGGTGCCGCCCTTCTGGGAGAGCTTGAAGGCGATCTCGACCGGCTCCTCGCGCGTGTTCGTCCTGGAGACGGCCTTCGTCTTGACCGTCATGACGCCGCCGCTCTCGGTCTCGCCTGTGTACTCGATGTTGAAGTCGAGCGTCTTCTTCAGGTTGCGCTCGTAGGACCTGCGGACGAGCTGCTTGAGCAGATCGCTGAACTGCTTCTTCTCGGCGTCGGTCCGGGCCGCCCACTCGCTGCCGAGCGAGCTCTCCGCCAGCGCCGAGTAGTCGAGCATCTCGTCGAAGACCGCGCCGACCTGCTTCTGGCTCTCGCCCCCTCCCTTCTTCAGGAGGTCGAACAGGACCGTCTGCTTGGCCTTGACGACGTCCGTCGCCGGCCCGGCGTTCGCGAGGCCCACCGGGCCGAGCGTGAGCGCGAGCAGCGAGAACGCCGCCGCGAAGAGATGGGTCATCGTGCGTGTCACGTAGGGTTCTCCTTCTGTGCCTGCGGGCTGCGAGCGAGCCTCGCGTCGCTTGTACGGCGCGCCCTGGGTCCGCGCCCTCTACGTAGTACGAGGCAAGCGGCCTGCCACGTCGGACGAGGGCCACGGCGGCCCGGTGACGTCCTGTCCTGCTCTCCATGAACGCCGCGAAACGACACGGCAATCCGCCGGCGCTGGGCCGCGCTCCAGGGGCAGACGACGATCTCCGCCGGCTATTCACGCGCGGGGGCGGGCTCCGCGGCCACCTCCCGCTCCCCGGCCGCGGGCGGCCGGTCCGGGACCCGGACCCGGAACGCGGCGCCCTCGCCCTCGCGGCTGTCGACCTCGATGGCGAAGCCGTGATCGTCGAGGATCCGCTTCACCACGGCCAGGCCGATGCCCATGCCGTGCGTGCGGGTCGTGAAGAACGCATCGAAGAGGCTGTCGCGGGCGGCCGCGGGGATGCCTCGCCCCTGGTCGCGGATCTCCAGGAGCCAGGCGCTCGGGTCGCGCCAGAGGCGCACGGTCACGCCCGCCCCCGCCGAGCTCGCCTGGATCGCGTTCCGCACGAGGTTCCAGACGACCTGGCGCATCTGGGCGGCGTCGGCGATCACGGGGGCGGACGGCGGCCCCTCGAAGCGGACCTCGCCGCCGCGGCCGCGGCCCGCGCGCGCGGCGAGCACGACGACGTCGCGGGCCGTCGCCGAGAGGTCCACGGCCTCGAGCGCCGGCACCCGCGGGCGCGACAGATCGAGCATGTCGCCCACGAGGTCGTTCAGGCGCGCCGTCTCGCGCTCGACGATCTCGCAGAGCTTCCGGTCCTCGTCGGAGAGCGTCCCGCCCGTGCGCAGGAGCTCGATCGATCCCGCGATCGAGCCGAGCGGGTTGCGGATCTCGTGGGCCAGCCCCGCGGCGAGGCGGCCCAGCGCCGCGAGCCGCTCGGCCTGCTCCGCCCGCGCCGTGGCCTGCACGAGCCGGCCGCCGGTCGCGCGCAGCCGCTCCGCCAGGTAGCTCGCGAGCAGCGTGACCACCATGATCGCGAGCAGGTTGACGAACATGGGGTACCGGAGCTCGTCCCACTGCGTCACGTACGCGCCGGAGGGCTGGTCCGGCGGCACGCCGAGCAGGTGCAGCCCGAGCGCGGCGCACAGCAGGAGGTACGCGGTCGCCCCCGACGCGGCGGCGACGATCGCGCCGGGGAGCCCGAGCAGGATCGCCCCGGTCAGGCAGGTGAGGCCGTAGAGCGACGTGGCGCCGCTCGTGGCCCCGCCGGTGATGTACACGAGCGCGGTCCAGGTGATCTGGTCGGTCACGAGCTGCGCCCTGGCGATCGCGCGGAGGGCGCGCTTCATGCGCAGGAACACCGCGTAGATCCCCGAGACGCCGTACGCCGCGGCGACCGTCACGAGCGCCACGATGCTGGAGAAGCCCCCGGGGGTGAAGCCGCGGAGGTACACCGCCGCGGTCACGACGAGGAAGACCGTGAGCACCGCGAGGCGCAGCGCGATGAGCCAGGTGAGCCGGCTCGCGAGCGGCGCCTCGGCGCCGCCGGGAGCGCCGGACGGGAGCGGCGTCGCGACCGGCGAGCCGCGGGCGTCGATCGACGGCCCGGCCTCGCCCCGGTCTCGCCGCGCGAC
>JAICEP010000772.1 GCA_025924095.1 Sorangium sp. | reverse complement strand
GCCTTTGATCCAGAGAATTGTCTGTAGAATCTGGGTGATCACGCTTCAGATCCAGAGAATTGTCTGTAGAATCTGGGTGAACACGCCTCGGATCCAGAGAATCGCGTGTCGGAGCGGGCGCTTCCGGAGGAGGGGAGAGGCTCCGGACGAGGCGGCCGACCTCGCGCCGGGTGACCGGGCCGCGCAGCCACGACAGGCTGAACCGCGTCTCGGCGAGGAACGCCGGCGGCTGCCTGTGGACGTCGCGCACGAAGAACGTGCGCGGGGGGAGCGCCTTCAGCGTGGCCGAGAGGGCCGCGGCCGCGACGCCGCCGGCGCCCCCGTCCGCGCCCGAGAGCCCCTCGACGACGCGCTCGCGGTCGGCGTCGGTCTGGAGCCGGCCCACGAACCACGCGCCGGCGTTCGAGAGCGCCTTGTAGTCGAGGTCCATCGGGTTCTGCGTGGCGAGGACGACGCCGACCCCGAAGGCGCGCGCCTGCTTCAGGAGCGCGAGCAGCGGCCGCTTGGTGGGCGGGTTCGCCGGGTGCGGGGGCAAGAAACCGAAGACCTCGTCGAAGACCACGAGCGCGCGCAGGTCGCTCGTGCCGGAGAGGCCGCGCACCCACGAGAGCAGCTGATCGAACAGCAGCCCGAGGACGAGGAGCCGCTCGTCGTCGTCGAGGTGCGCGACGCTGACGATCACCGCGGGGGTCTTGCCGTCGCCGCCGCCGCTGCCGGCCTGCGGCGCGAGCCACGCCGCGACGTCGAGCGGCGCGCCCTTGCGCCACGTGGCGAACGTGGGGGAGGCGAGCAGGGTGTTGAGCTCGCGCGCGAGCGCCTGCCGCTCCTTCGGGGCGAAGAACTCGTCGACGGCGAGGGCGCCCACCGCGGCGATCGGCGGCGCGGCGAGGTCGGCGAGCAGCGCCTCGAGCCCGGCGGCCCGCCGCGCGCGCAGCCGCCGCTCGGCGAGGTGCGCGAGCAGGACGTGCTCGCGGCTCCGCGCCGGATCCGGGTCGCGGCCGACGAGCCGGAGCAGGAGCGACAGCGAGGCCGAGAGCGCCTCGCGGGCGGCCTCCTCGTCCTCGTCCCACAGCGACGAGGGCGCCTCGAGCGCCGACAGCACGTGGATCGGCTCGCCCGCCGTGGTGCCCGGCGTGAGCAGGCGCGGCGCCATGCGGTCGCGGAGCGCGGCGACGTCGGCCGGCCCGAGGCCCGAGGAGGCGAGCCCCGCGCGCCACCGCGCCGCCAGCTCGGCGGCGACGTCGGCGGTCGAGCGGCCGTCGCGCGCGGCGGCGGAGGGGTCGATCCACGGCTCGAACTCGGCCGGCGAGAGGCCGGGGAAGGTAAAGAGCAGGTTGGGGAGGTCGCCCTTCACGTCGACCATGAGCACGGGGACGCCCGAGCGGAGCGCCTCCTCGACGAGCACCATGACGAGCCCGGTCTTGCCGCTGCCGGTCATGCCGACGACCACGCCGTGGGTCACGAGGTGGTGCGCCGGGAGCTCGAGCGGGCGCGCGTCAGCGGCGCCGGGATCACCCGACAGCGGGCGGGAGCGGCCCAGGGCGAAGGGGCGGGTCGGCATGAGGGCGCGCTCGTGCCATGGCGGGAGGGCTGTCGCAATGCTGGACGGGGGCGGGGAGGGCCTTGCAGGGCAGGGGATGGGCCGGCGATCGCGCCGGATGGGGTACGCTCGCCCGAGCCAACGCAGCACGAGGTGCCATGTCGTCGATCACCCTGGACGTCCCTGATGATGAAGCATGGTGGCGCGACCCTACCTGAGAATCTCGCCCTCTCTTGCGTCCTGCGCAACAAGCACAAAGGGACCGATCTGGCTTCCATCGATGGGGAGACCGGGGACTGGATAGCTCGACCGACGCGGACAAGGACGTGGAACAGGTGCGCCGGCGCTGGGCCCTGCTGGCGGAGCGCCTGGGTGTCTGAGTTGCGCTCGCTGGCGGAGCTCGATGGCGCGGTACGCGCGCTCCTCGCGGGGTCGGAGGCGTCCCGCGTCCCCATGCTGATCATCGGCGGCGACCGCGTTCCGTTACCCCCGCATTTCGCCGCCTCCGCCGCCGACGCCCTCCATCTTCGTGCCAAAAAAGGTGTGGGCGCGGCTATAGTGTGCCGATGGAGGTCGGGCCATCGAAGCCGGATGCCCCCGCGTCAACGGCGGGCATCCCAGCGATAGGCGAGGTCTTCGCGCAGAAATACCGCCTCGAGCGCAGCCTCGGCCGAGGCGCCATGGGCGCCATCTTCGCCGCGGAGCACATCTCGCTGCGCCAGCGCGTGGCCGTCAAGTTCCTCCTCCCCCGCACGATGACGCTGCCCGGCGCCAGCGCCCGCTTCCTGCGCGAGGCGCGCGCCGCGGCGGCGATCCGGAGCGAGCACGTCGCCCGCGTCATCGACGTCGGCACGGCCGAGCTCGGCATCCCCTACCTCGTCATGGAGTACCTGCGCGGCCGCGATCTCCAGCAGGAGCTCGACTCGCGCGGCCCCTTGCCCGTGTCCGAGGCGGTCGATTACGTGATCCAGGGCTGCGAGGCCGTCGCCGAGGCGCACGCGCGAGACATCATCCACCGGGACCTGAAGCCGGGGAATCTCTTCCTCACGACCGGCGCGACCGGCGCGCCCATCGTCAAGGTGCTCGATTTCGGCCTCTCCAAGTCGGCCGCCCCCGAGGACGACGGCAAGCTCACGGCGTCCGAGATGATGCTCGGCTCCCCTTGCTACATGTCGCCGGAGCAGGTGCGGTGCTCGAAGCACGTCGACGCGCGCACCGATCTCTGGTCGCTCGGCATCATTCTTTATCAGCTCCTGACGGCGCGGTTTCCCTTCGATGCGTCCAAGCTCTCGGCGCTCTTCGTCGCCATCGTGACGCAGGCGCCCACGCCGCCGCGGGTGCACCGGATGGATCTGCCGGCCCAGCTCGAGGACATCATCCTGCGCTGCCTCGAGAAAGAGCCGGAGCTGCGCGTCCAGAGCGTGGCGGAGCTCTCCCGCGAGCTCGCGCCGTTCGGTACGGAGCACTCTGCCCGCGCTCTGGCGCAGATCGCGGCGATCGCCCGGGGCAGGGCCTTTCCTTCGTCACGACCCCTCGGACCCCCGGGCGACGGCGTCGCGAGCACGCTCCCGGCCGCGGCCAACGACCCCCAGGGCGCGTCGTCGACCCTGCCGCAGCCGGACGCCGACCCAGGGACGGGCGCGGGGCGAGGTGCCTGCTCGACGGTGGTCGCGCCCGGCTGCGGCGACCACCTGACCACCCTGCCCAGCGAGGGCACCCTGGTCGTCGCCCGCTCCAGCAGCGACGCCGCGTCCGGGGCGTCCTGCTCGCTCCCCAGCGTGGCCGTCGATGACGGGACTCCCCTGAAGATGGCGCGGAACAGCGGCCCAACGCTGTCCGCGGAGCAGGACAGCAGGCCCACGCTGAAGATGGCGCGGAACGACCGGCCCTCGCCCGGGATGGCCCCCGAGGACGGCCCCACGCTGACGATGGCACGCGCCTCCGAGGACGGCCCGACGCTGGCGATGGCGCGCGAGGACGCTCGCACGCCGGCAATGGCGCAGGAGGACGGCCCCACGCTGGCGATGGCGCGGGAGGACGGCCCCACGCTG
>JAICEP010000771.1 GCA_025924095.1 Sorangium sp. | reverse complement strand
GGGCCTCGAGGTGGCCCTGCGCGCGGTCTCCGAGCTGCCAGGCGAGCTCGCCCTCTGGGATCGGCTCGAGGAGATCGGCCGCCGGGCGAAGCAGCCCGAGCGCGTCGCGGCCGCTCACGCCGCGGCGCTCGACGACGTGGGCGCGGCGCTCCCGCCCGACGTCATCGAGGAGATCGGCCGGCGGGCCGTCGAGCACCACGAGGAGTGGTTCGACGCGCCGGAGGCCGCCCTCGCGCTGCTCCGCCGGCTCGTGGAGCTCGTGCCGGGCTCGCTCTGGGGCTTCGAGCGGCTCAAGCTCGCCTACAACGCGGCCGAGCGCTGGGAGGACCTCTTCGCGCTCTACGACGCGATGCTCGAGCGCACCACGGTGCCCGACGAGCGCATCTTCCTCCTGGAGGACGCCGCGGCCGTCGCGCGCGATCTCGCCGGCGACGGCGAGCGCACGATGCGCTACCTCGAGCAGCTGCTGCCGCTCCAGGACGACGCGCGCACCCGCGCCGCGCTCGAGCGGCTCTACGAGCGGCACGGCAGGCACCGGCCGCTCATCGATCTCCTGACGGCCGAGCTGCCGAGGCTCTCCGGCGAGGGCGCGGAGCGGCTCCGCGAGCGCATCGCGCTCCTCTGGATCGAGGGGGTCGGCGACGCGGCGTCGGCGCTCCCCGTGGTCGAGCAGCTCCTCGACGCGTGGCTCTCGTCGCGCACACCCCGCGCGAACGACGCGCCCCCCGCGCCCCGCGCCGCCTTCGCGCTGCTCGAGCGGATCCTCGGGGCGATCCCGGCCGAGCAGGCGCCCGCCGGCGAAGCGGGCGCGCTCGCCGCGCGCGCGGCGCGGCAGCGCTCGGCCGTCCTGCTCGCGAAGCACTACCGCGAGGAGGGGCGGCCGGAGGACCTCGTGCGCGTGCTGGAGATCCAGCTCGAGGGCGCCGACGTCGACGACCGCCCGGCGCTGCTGCGCGAGATCGTGCGGCTCCGCCGCGACGCCCTCGGCGACGAGCCGGGCGCGTTCGCGCGGCTCGCCGAGCTCGTCGAGCTCAGGCCGTCGGACGCCGGCGATCGCGCCGAGCTCGCCGAGCTCGCCGAGCGCCTCGGCCGGCACGATCGCCTGGCCGAGGTCCTCGCCGCGGCCGAGCCGCGCGCCGGCGATCCGCAGCAGGCGCTCGCGCTCGTCCGTGACGCCGCGCTCCTCCGCCGCGACCGGCTCCGCGACGCGGACGGCGCGATCGCGCTCTTCCGCCGGCTCTCCTCGCTGGCCGAGCGCCACGGCGACGCCGCGGCCGCGCGGGACGCCTCCCGCGCGCTCGATCGGCTCTTCGCCGAGGGCGACCGCATCGCCGAGCGGTGCGACGTGCTCGACACGCTCGCCGCGATCGAGACGGACCCGGCGGCGCGGCGCGAGGCCCTGGGCGAGCTCGCGCGGCTCGCCTCGTCGCGGCTCCACGACGAGGCGCGGGCGATCGCGGCGTACTCGGCGCGCCTCACCGACGACCGCCAGGACCTCGAGGCGCTCGACGGGCTCGCGACCCTCCTCGAGGAGGGCGGGCGTTACCGGGAGCTCACGGCCGTGCTGGAGCGCCGCGCGGCGGTGCGCGGCGGCGTGGGCGGCCGGCGCGATCTCGGGCGCGTCGCGCGGCTCTTCGAGCGCGAGCTCGGCGACGCCGATCAGGCCATCGCCACCTGGCGCCGCATCCGCGAGGAGCTCGCGCCCGATCCCGAGAGCGGGGACGCGCTGGCCGCGCTCTACACGCGCGCCGAGCGCTGGGACGACCTCGTCGCGCTGCTCGAGGTCGAGGCGTCCGCGGCGGGCGCGCTCCCCGGCGGGGCCGGCGCGGCGCGCAGCGCGGAGCTCTTCCGGCGGCTCGGCGACGCGCACCGCGATCGCACGCTCGCGTGGGAGCGCGCCGTCGAGGGCTACCGCCGCGCGCACGAGGCCGAGCGGGCCGCGCGCGGCGAGGCCGGGGAGCGCGGTGAGGCCGGGGAGGGGACCGCGCACGGGTCGTCCACGGCGCGCGCGGGCCTGGAAGAGCTGCTCCGCCGCGTCGATCCGGCGTCGGCCGAGCACCGCGGCGCGCTGGTCGCCGCCGTGGGCGCGCTGCTCGAGATCTGCGCCTCCGCGGACGACTGGCGCGCAGTTGTCGCGCTGCTCGAGCCGCGGCTCGCCGCGGCCGAGGCGGACGCCGAGCGGGTCGCCATCCTGAAGGCCTCCGCCGCGCTCCTCGAGGAGCGCGGCGGCGACCGGGAGGGCGCCTTCGAGCTCGCCTTCCGCGCGTTCCTCCTCTCGCCCGGCTCCGAGCCGCCCGAGGGCCTCCTGCGGCTCACCGATCTCGCGGCCCGCTGGCACACGATCGCCGACGCGCTCCCCGAGCTCGAGCGCCGCGGCGACGTGCCGGCCGGGGCGCTCCGCGACCTCACCTTCCGCGTCGGCCGCTGGCACCGCGACGCGCGCGCCGACGCGGACGCGGCCGAGCGCGCGTTCGAGCGGGCGCTCCTGCACGACCCCACGAACGACGCCATCCTGCTCGACCTCGCGGAGCTCCTCCGGCACAGGCGCGGGCCCTCGCTCGTCCCGACCCTGCTCCGGCTCGCGGCGGCGACCGGGCACGACCTCGCCCTCTACCGCGAGGCCGTCGAGACCGCGCGCGACGCGGGCGACGCGGCCCCGGCCCGCGAGATCGCCGCCGAGCTCCTCGAGATCGCCGTGCGGCGCCTCGGCGACGAGGAGGGCCAGCCTCCGGTCCCCGGCGCGTGGCCCCCCTCGCGCGCCGCGCTGTGGGCGATCGACGCGCTCCTCGGCATGCTCGCGGACGCGGGCGACAGGCCGCAGATCGTCGCGCTCTGCAGGCGCGGCGCCGCGCTCCCGTTCGCGTCGAGCGAGCAGCGCCGGCTCCTGCGCGTCGCGGCCGAGGCGGCGGAGCCCGAGGCGGCGATCGTCCTCTACAGCGGGCTCTTCGAGGACGAGCCGGCGGACGAGCCGATCGGCGAGCGCCTCGCGGCGCTCCTCCGGAAGGCCTCGCGGCGCGAGGAGCTCGTGCGCCTGCGCGAGCGGCAGATCGAGGTCTCGGTCAACCCCGATCGCCGCGTCGCGCTCCGGTACGACGCCGCGGAGCTCCTCTCGGACACCGCGCGCGCCGCCGAGGCGATCGCGCTGCTCCGCCGGAACCTCGCGGAGAGCCCGGGGCACGGCCCGTCGATCGACAGGCTCGCCTCGCTCCTCGAGGCGGGCGGGCTGCACCGGGAGCTCATGCTGCTCCGCGAGGAGCAGGCGGCGGCGCGCGGGTCGGCGGACGCCGGCGCGGCGGCCGCCGAGCTCTGGCTCCAGGCGGCGTCCCTCGCCGAGCACGAGCTCAACGAGCCGGAGCGCGCGATCGCGAGCTACGGCCGCGCCGCGGAGATCGGCTCCGTCGAGGCGCTCGACGCCCTCGCCCGGCTGCTCGCGCGCCGCGGCGAGCACGCGGCGGCCGCCGAGGCGCTCGAGCGGCTCTCCGCGGGCGCGCCGCTCGCGGAGCTGCAGCCGGCTGCGCCCGGGCTCGCGGACGAGTACCTCGCCGCCGCCTAGCCTTTCCTCGGCCGCGCCGCCCTCGAGCGGGCGGTGCCCCGCGCCG
>JAICEP010000770.1 GCA_025924095.1 Sorangium sp. | reverse complement strand
CGCCGAGAGGGGCGCCCGGGACGGAGGGCTTATCTTGCATCCACCCCGCTCGCGGGCCGCGGCGCCGCGGAGGGCTCCTCGGCGCTCGCCGCGGCCGAGATCACGTGTTCTGGCTGCTCCGTACTCGAGAGAGGTACGGTGTTCGACGGCGCGCGCTCAGCGCGACACGAGCAGCCAGGCGATCACGCCCCCCAGCGTGAAGAACAGGATGCCAGCGCCGGCGAGCACGGCGCGCGACGTCCGCCGCTCGATGAAGCTGGCGGCCGCCCGGAGGCTGGCCGGAGCGGCGATGCCGAGGCTGCTGTCCCGCGCGCCCACCTTCTGCATGGCGGCGTCGAGCGCCACGAGCACCGCGCGCGCGTGGGGGAAGCGGTGATCCGGATCCTTGGCGAGCAGGCGCATCACGACCGCCTCGAGCGCGGGCGGGACGACGATGCCGGGGGAGCGCTCGGCGATCGGCGGCGGCTCGGTCGATCGGTGCTGCGCGAACAGCGCCGAGGGCTCGACCGCCGTGAAGGGGTGCTGGCCCGCGAGCATCTCGTAGAGGATGATGCCGAGCGCGTAGAGATCGGCCCGCCGGTCGACCGAGCGCATGCCGAGCGCCGCCTCGGGCGCCATGTACGCCATCGTGCCGAGCAGCACCCCGGCGTTCGTGAGCGAGCGGCGCGAGCCCTCGTCCGTGAACGAGAACTGCTCGATCGGGACCTTGGCGAGGCCGAAGTCGATGAGCTGGACGCGCTCCTCCGGCCCGTCGAGGACCATGATGTTGAGCGGCTTCACGTCCCTGTGCACGATCCCGAAATCGTGCGCCGCGTTCAGCGCCGTCGCGATCTGGCGCGCGATGTTCGCCGCGCGCGGCGGGGGGATGGGGCCCTGGTCGATGAGCTTGCGCAGCGTGATGCCGCGGATGAACTCCATCACCATGAACCACGCGCCGTCGTCGAGCTGGTTGATCTCGTAGACCGCCGCGACGTTGGGGTGGAAGATGTGGCGGCCGGCGATGGCCTCGCGCTCGAAGCGCTCGATGAGCTCCGGCAGCTCCTCGGCGTCCGGGTGGAGCACCTTGACGGCCACGTCCTCGCCGGTCGCGAGCTTCGTGGCCCTGAAGACGGCGGCGATGCCGCCCATCGCGATGAGCTCCTCGATACGGTACCGGTGGAGGAGCGTGCGCCCGATGAGCGTCATGGCCCGCTCGTGCGCCGCGGAGCTCGCCTGACCACCCGCGAGGACCATGGGCCCGGTCATGCGGCGGCGCCTCCAGGCCGAGCCCCTCGCGCGCAGGCCGCGCCGCCGCGCCGGGCGGGCACAGCCGCGCCGCGCCCACAAGGCGTCTCGCGGTGGAACGGCCGTTCCACCCTTGCTGACATCATACGCTCACGCACCGGGCGTTCCGAGGGTAGCGCCCCTCCGTGCCCAGCGCCATCGCCACGGTTCGGCGCCCGCGCGGGGGCGCTTCCCGCCCGCGCGCCGAGGCTGGAGCTCACGGAGCACGGGTGAGCCGCGCCTCCCGAGCGAGCCCGGGAACGGCAGCGCTCGCCGCCCTCGGCGGGGGCTGCCCGCGGATCGTCGTGCCCTCGTCGCCACGCGCCCGGGATTCGACCGCTCCGCCGTGACGGAGAATCGCCGGGCTGCGCCGTCTCCTGCTCTGAAGGCACAGGCGCATCGTGCCTCCGGCCGGACAGCGCGCCAGGAGCCCTCATGGCCTGTGGCCCGCGGCGGCGCGAACAAGGAGAGACGCTGGAAGAGACGCTGGATACGAGATGCGGAGTCGCCCCCGCACCCGCGTTGAGAGAGGCCCCATTGCGCGCCGGGCGGCGCCCGCCCGTCGCCGGCGGAGCGCGACCACCTCTCGGCAGATCCCGCGACCTCGCCGGAGCTCCGGCCCCGCGCGCCGGCCGGACGGCCGAGCCGGCTCTGGCGGGTGTGCGCCCGCTGTTCTGCCACGAGCAGCCCACATCGGCGCCCGTCGTGCGTGGACGAACGCCGTTTGAGCAACACGCCAAGTTCGCAGATGCGTTTTCTCGACGGGCTCGTGTAGCCTGTATTCGTGGAGGTTTCCATGCAGAGCACAATGCGTCGCACCGTTCTCCTCGCGCTCTTCTCCGGACTTTCCGTGGCAGCTTGCTCCTCTCCCGATGCGTCGAGCCTCTTCGCTACCGGCGGCTCCGGACCGGGGAGCGCGACCTCCGCGAGCGGAGGCGAGGGCGGCGCCCCGGGCGACGGGGGCGCGGCGGGCGTGGGCGGCGACGGCGGCGGGGGCGAGGCGGGCGCGGGCGCGGGTACCGGGGGCGCCGGCGCGGGGCCCGTCATCGTCGACGAGCCGCCGGTGTGCGGCGATGTCTACGTCGACTGCGACGCGGACGAGGAGCACAGCTGTGAGATCAACGTGACGAACGACGCCCTCCACTGCGGCACGTGCCCCGTCGTGTGTGACGGTATCTGCCGGGCCGGCGTCTGCGCCGGCACCACAACCCACGTCTCCGGCCAGCAAGATCCGCTGTACATCGCGGTCTCCCGCGGCACCGTGTTCTGGACCAACGGGGAGCAGGGCGTCGTCAGGCAGTGGTCGCCCGGCGAGGCCGTCGCGATCAACCTCGCCATCGATCAGCCGGAGCCGGCCGACATCAAGGCGGACGACACCCACGTCTTCTGGGCCAACCAGGGCCAGAGCGGCATGAACGACGGCCAGGTGATGAGGGCGCGCATCGGCGGCGAGGAGGCGCCGATCGCCCTCGCCGCAGCGCAGGCCGCCCCGTTCGGCGTCGCGCTCGACGACGAGTTCGTCTACTGGACGAACCGCGAGCGCGGCGGCTCCGTGGTCCGCGCGCGAAAGGACTCGGACGGCAATGGACCGTTCGTCACCATCTCGAACCGCGGGGGGACCACCCACGCCCTCGCGGTCGACGCGACCCATGTCTACTGGACGGTCCGCGACGAGATCGGCCGGGTGATGTCCGCGCCCAAGGACTCCACGGGCGACGGTCCGTTCAACGAGCTGGCGACCGAGCAAGGCGAGGTGCGCGAGATCGCGATCGACGCGACGCACGTGTACTGGACGACCAGCAGGACCGGCACGGTCATGCGCGTGGCCAAGACCGGAGGAGAGCCGCCGGCGATCATCATGGAGCAGGAGAACCCGAGGGGCATCGTCGCCGACGCGACGGGCGTCTACTGGACCGACCCGACGTCGCCGCACATCATGCGGATGCTGCCGAACGGCATCATCGGGGCCTTCGCCGCCAGGGAGCTGTCGCCCTTCGGCATCGCCCTCGACGCGAACCGCGTCTACTGGACCAACGGGCTCGGCATGGGCGGCACCATCGTGAGCGCCCCGAAGTAGAGGTCGCGCGTGGAGGCCGGGGCGCGGCGTGCTACAAGCCCGCCCCGTGCTGCTCGAGACGTTCGCCGTCGGTCCGCTGGGTTGCAACTGCTCGATCGTCGTCGACCCGGCCAGCAAGGCCGCGGTCGTCATCGACCCCGGGGGCGATTTCGACAAGATCCGCGCGCGCCTCGAGCGGGCCGGGGCGACGGTCGCGGCCATCGTGCACACGCACACCCATATCGATCACGTCGGCGCCACCGCGCCTCTCCAGCGCTGGTCGGG
>JAICEP010000769.1 GCA_025924095.1 Sorangium sp. | reverse complement strand
CTGCGTGGACACGTCGCGGAAGGAGCGCGCGGCGCGCTCGAGCAGCGCGCGCTCCGCCGGCGCCCGGTCGGCCGCGGGCGCGGACGCCCGCCGCGCCCAGTACACCGCCGCGTCGAGCTGGATCGAGATCGACGGCTCGGTCGCCGCCGCCACGACCGTCGCGCCCGCCTCGAGCAGGGCCGCGGCCGCGCCGGCGCTCCCGGTGACGGCGACCACGGCCACCCGATCGCCGCCCGGCGCCGCGCGCAGCCGGCGGCAGAGCGCGAGCGCCTCGTCGAGCGGCCCCTCGGCCCCGAGCACGGCCACGTCGAACGGCTGGGTCGCCAGGAGATCCAGGCCCGCCTCGATGTCCCGGGCCCGGACCGCGACGTGGCCGCGCGCCGCCGCGAGCGCCTGTGCCGCGCCCGCGGAGCCGCCTGGGAAGATCAGGATCCTGGGCTGCTGTGCTCCCGCCACCGGCGCAACATCCCGCGCGCGGCGCGCAGACGCAATACCGGCGCAGCGCGCTCCTGCTCCCCCCTCCTCCCTCGCCTCCTCCCAACCTCCCTCGCCTCCCCCCGAGCCTCCTCGCCTCCCCTCACCTCTCTTTCCTCCCCCGCCTCACTCTCCTCCGTGCGTCACCCGACCCCGGTCCTCCGGTCGTCGAACCATTGACATGCGTTGGCAAACCCCGCGCGCTGCGACGACTTCTTGTAACAGAGGAAATAGAGCCTTCCGCCCTGAACACCGCACTCGGTGCGGTCTTTCCAGCAGGCGAGGAGCTCCGGATCCACGGCCGGGTTGCTCGCGATCGTCATTCCCTCCTCGAGATCCGGCATGTCACCGGGGCAGCCCACCGGGCCGGAGGTCATCGGGACACCCACCGTGTTCGACTCGATGCCCGTGTTGAAGATCGCCTCGGCCACCCGGCGCGCGGCGGCGGCGCGGTCCGGACCGCAGAGAGAGAGGATATCGAGGCTCGCGCGATCGACCTGAACGAGGACGAAATTGCGCCCCTCGGTGACGGTGAGCCCGAGCCCGCCCGCGGTGTACTCGTGACGGAGCAGGTCGGGCGTGTCGTCCGTGGCCTCGTGGAGCGCGTGGCGCGCCCCCACCGCCTCGCTGTGCGGGTTGAGCTCGCTCCGGAAGATGGAGTCGCACCAGTACAGCGAATCGGCGCGCGCCTGGGCCGGCACCTCGTCGAACCGCCCGACCGGCGTGAAGCCCTCCGGGGCCACGCGCGCCACGGCCGAGAGCCACGCCGCGACCCTGGCGTCGACCTCCTGCGTGAGACATTCCTGCGCGTTCATCGGCCACCTCCAGAACGTCCGTATCTCGCCACGATCTTCTCGACGCGGTAACCGTCGTTCGGCGCCGAGCTGAACCAGATGAGCCCCCAGAAGACGCCCAGGATCGGCTCCACGCTGTCGAACACCCCGGCGCCCCCCGCGTAGTACCGCGTCACGCCGCCGTGCGCGAACTCGAGGCACGCCTCGTACCGGTTGAGCCCCGGGCTGAGCGACCCGTCGGGGAGGCGCGTATGGGAGGCGGGATACGTCCTCCCCTCCTCGACCGGGCCGTCGATGAGCGCGGCGCGCCACACGCGGCCGCCCTCGACCTTCGCCACGTCGAGCCCCGCCCACGGCTGCTCCTCCAGATCGGCCGACAGCGTCCTGCGCCCGCCGTCCACGTTGGGATCGCCCCAGACCACGAGCATCCGCGTCCGCCCGGGGATCCCGAGCTGGCGCAGCATGCCGCGGAGGAGGCGGACGATCGCCTGGCACTCGCCCGTCTCCTCCACGTGATCGGTCATCGCCCACGCCCCGCCCTGGTCGTTCAGGTACGTCGGGTGGTGGTACTCCCGGGGCACCCTGGGGCTCGGCAGGAGCGTGTAGGTCGGGAACCTGGCCATGACCCCGTTGACGATCTCGTGGGGGTCGAGGGTGTTGAGCGGCGAGATCCAGGAGACCGCCCTGTCCATCCGCTTCAAGGTCACCCCATCTTCCTGCCAGACGTCCTGTCGGTCGGTCTGCGGCCTGCCCATCGTGACATAAACGACGTTCGAGGTCCGGCCGGGCGACAGCGCGGCTCCACCGCCCGCCGACCAGCTCAGGTTGAGGTCGAATTTCTGGATCCTCCTCCCGATCTTCCGCGCGGACGAGAGCTCGAGCGGCGCGGCGCTGGAGGCGGCGGCGGCGCCCGGGCTCTCGAAGGTGAGCCCCGCCGGCCCGACGCCGCGGATCTCGACCGGCGCCGCGCCGGGCGCGCCGCCGCTCGACGACAGCCCGAGCCGGATGACGACGCTCCGGCCCATCGAGATCGACAGAGGGACGGCGCGCTCCGGCGTCCACTCGGGCCGGGGGCATGGGTCGCCGGCGTTCCTCCAGCGGCTCTCCCCCGTGCAGCCTTTCAGGAGACCGTGATCGGACACGAACTCGATGGATTTCAGCGCGATGGACTGCGCAGCATCGGGCTGCGGGGTCTCCGTGGTCGGATCCGCCATATCGACCTTCCTCGCTCGCGGCGTTCATGGACTCGACACCTGCCGGGCCACCCGCCGATTCACGGGGATCGTAATGTCGGAGCCGGCCGAGCCAAGTCGGGAGTCGACGCAGGGGGCGAAGGCGCTCTGCCGACGGCGCGCCCTCGGCGAGCCCGCGCGCCGCGCGCCGGTAGACGCAGAGGCCCGCGCGCCCCCGCGCCCGCGCGTCACGAGCCGGGTTCCTGCGGCAGCGCACCCGAGCTAGATTGCGCCCATGCCCAACAGCCTGTTCATCGTGCACGTCCATGTGCACGTCAAACCCGAGCTCACCGGCGCCTTCCGCCAGGCGACGCTCGAGAACGCGCGCGCGAGCGTCAAGGAGCCGGGGATCGCCCGGTTCGACGTCGTCCAGGACAGCGAGGATCCCGCGCGCTTCGTGCTCATCGAGGTCTACAGGACCCAGGAGGCGCCGGCCGCGCACAAGGAAACGGAGCATTACAAGCGGTGGCGGGACACCGTCGCGGGGATGATGGCCGAGCCGCGGACCAGCCGGAAATACGTCAATGTCTTCCCTGACGACGGGGGGGTTTGACATGGCGTCTCCGGCCAACCCGCTCGCCTTCGAGTTCGCCACCGCGACGCGCATCGTCTTCGGCGCGGGCAAGCTCGCCGAGGTGCCCGCGGCCGTGCGGGGCCTCGGCGGGACGCGGGCGCTCGTCGTCACCGGGCAGCGCCCCGGCCGCGCCGCGCCGCTCCTCGCCGCGCTCGCCGAGGCGAAGATCGGCGCCGTGACCTTCGCCGTCGCGGGCGAGCCCACCGTGGAGATCGCCCGCGAGGGCACGTCGAGGGCCGCGGCCGAGCGGTGCGACGTCGTCGTGGCCCTGGGCGGCGGCAGCGCGCTCGACGCCGGCAAGGCGATCGCCGCGCTCCTCGCGAACGGCGGCGACCCGCTCGACTCCCTCGAGGTCATCGGCCAGGGGAAAGCGCTTTCCAAGCCGGCGGTGCCGTTCGTGGCGATCCCCACGACGGCGGGCCCCGGCTCGGAGGTGACGCGCAACGCGGTGCTCGCGGCCCGGGAGGCCGGCGTGAAGGCGAGCCTGCGCAGCCCGCACATGCTGCCGCGCCTCGCGGTGATCGACCCCGATCTGCT
>JAICEP010000768.1 GCA_025924095.1 Sorangium sp. | reverse complement strand
CCCGCCGCGGCCTCGCCGTCCGGCGGGGGCACGCAATCCGCGTCGATGTCCGGGCAACCCGGGTCGCAGGCCCCGTCGGGGCCGCAGCGGTCCGGGCCGGCGCAGTCGGGATCGACGGGATCGACGCACGCGACCGCGCAGATCCCATCCTCGCCGCAATGCGCCTCTGCGCAGTCCGGATCGGTCAGGGTCGGGCCGACATCGCACGACGCGTCGCAGATCCCGTCGCCGCGGCACGGGTCGCCCGCCTCGATGCGGTCGATCTCGGGCTGGATGAACGCCTCGATCGCCGGGGCGTCCGCGCGGGCGCTCACGCCGTCGATCTCGCAGTGGGCGTCGCCGTAGGAGATCACGCCGGCGACGCGCTCGACGCCCCCCCGCGCGAGCAGCACGGGGCCGCCGGAGTCGCCGAAGCAGGTGTTGGCGCCGGGGCTCCGCGCGTACAGCTGGGTGGCGTCGATGGGGCCGCTGTCCGTGTCCAGGCCGACGTCGTCAGCGGGCCCCACGGCGGCGATCGGGAACGCGGCGACGCGGCGCGCGAGCGAGGTGCCCGCCTCGTCGATGCCGTGCCCCACGAAGGCGAGGCGCGGGCCCACGTACCGCGGGCCGCCGTCCAGGGTCTCGCGCAGGAGCGGCGCCGGGGCGACCGGCGCCGCGGCGGCGAGCTCGACGATCGCGAGGTCGCTGGAGAAGGTCGCCTCGTCGAAGCCCGGGTGCCCCACCGCCGCGACCGCGCGGACGACCGCCGGCGGCCGCGCCGCGCCCGGGCGGAGATCCTCGCCGAAGTAGATCCGGGTGATCCCTCCGCCGGGCCCGGCGCCGGGCTCGAGGCAATGCGCGGCGGTGAGCACCACGCGCCGCGCGACGAGGACGCCGGAGCAGAAGGCGCCGCCCTCGTCCCCGACGCCGACCGCGTAATCGCGCGCCGCATCGAGCGCGCCGCCGAGGATCGCGGCCCGACGCTCGCCGACGCGCTCCGCCGCGCCCTCGAGCGCGTCCCGGGGAGCGCAGCCGGAGAGAGCGGCGAGGGCGAGGAGCGACAGGGGAAGGCGCCTTGCCGACATCGTGAACCTCACCGCCTCTCGCCGCCTCGGCACCTCACCGCCTCTCGCCGTCTCGGCACCTCAATGCCTCTCGCCGCCTCAGAAAGTGATGCCTGGCTTCATCCAGCGCTGCGCGCGCGTGCCGTTGCATTCCTCGATCTGGACGTTCGTCCCGAAATCGATCGCGCCGCCGCTCACCTCGAGGCAGCGCTCGTTGTTGACGAAGCTCCGCAGCGCGCCATCCGGCGTCCAGAGCCACCGCTGGGCGTTGCTGCCGTTGCACACGCCGATCTGGACGTTGGTGCCGGGCTGGACGTCGTTGCCCGTGGTGGCGGCGACCTCGAGGCAGCGGTCGTCGGCGACGGCGCTCCGCAGCTCGCTGCTCGGCGAGACGAACCACTGCTGCCCGTTGCCCCTCTCGCAATACAGGATGGCCACGTTGGTCCCCGGGGTCGAGCTGGCGCCGACGACGTCGAGGCAGCGGTTCGAGTGCAGGTCGCTCTGGATCTCGATGTAGTCGGTCCACTTCTGCGCGTTCGAGCCGCTGCAGGTCCCGGTCTGTACGGGCGCGCCCGACGCGGTGCTGCCGCCGGCCACGTCGAGGCAGAGGTCCACGGCCAGCGCGCTCCGCAGCTCGCCGCTCGCGGTCCGGGTCCACTTCTGGGCGTCCGTGCCGTTGCACCCCCAGGTCTGCACCCCCGCGCCGGGCGTCGGGTCGCCGCCCGACACGTCGAGGCAGCGGTCCGGGGCCACGCTGCTCCGCAGCTCGCCGCTCGGCGTGAGCAGCCACTCCTGGGCGCTCGTGCGGAGGCAGCCCTGGGTCTGCACCGTCGCCCCCTCCTCCGTGCTGCCGCTCGACACGCCGAGGCAGCGGTCCGCGGCGACCCCGGTCCGGAGCCGCACGCGGCGGCCGTACATCGCCTCCAGCGCCCTGATGTCGCCGATCGACAGCGCCGCGCGCTGCGACGTGAAGGTCGACCCGTCCTTCTTCGTGATCGTGGGCTGGCCGTTGGCGGAGAACGCGAAGGCGCTGTAGTGCATGATCGAGCCGAGGTCGTACGGCCCGAGGTCCACGCCGTCGCTGCGATCGAGGTGCGTGAGGAAGTTGTTCTGGTGGCCTGGCTGGATGTTCTCGAAGTGCACCGTGACCTTCTCGTCGCGATCGGCCCTCGACTGCTCGTGGTACAGGCCGACGGCGTGCCCGATCTCGTGGATGGTGCTGCCGGTCAAACAATTGTCGCTCAGGCCGATGAACTGCTGGCCGCCGCTCCGCCCCACCACGGACGAGCACCCGGTGCTCGGCCGGAACGTCACGTAAGCGATCTCGGTCGTGCGGGGCGTGAACCGGAGCGGCGTCACGGACTGCACGTGAGCGATGGCGTCGTTCACCCGGGCCTGATTGAGAAGGCTCGGGTCGATCGTGTACGGCACGACCCCGCCCGGCCACCGGGAGGCGCCGTCGAGCCGCGCCGCCGAGCGCTCCTGCCGGCCCCGCTCGTCGAGGAGGATATCGCCCTCGAACACCGCCACGCCGCCGATCCGCTCGTAAACCACCTTCTGCGGCCCCAGGCCGGGGAGATCGACGATGCGCTCCTCGACGCGGCCGCGCACGCCGGGAAACGCGAGCTCCGTGCGCGCGTCGAAGGAGCTCTCGGCGTCCTCCCCGTCCGCGCCGGGCTCTCCGGCGCACCCCGGGAGGAGCGCGAGCCCGAGACCCAATATCGCCTGAACACCGAACCTGTTCCGCATGATCATGAGTCCTCCTCGACGGGTGAGCGACGCGCCGAGATCGAGAGAGCTCCGCCCTCCGCGCAGCCGTGTCGTCCCGGCCCTCGGATCCGAGCGGCGCTCCGGCGAGCCCGGAGGCATCCATGGATGCCTGTGGCGCTGGCCGCGGATCATCGGCGGTCGCTCTCGTCGCGACCGCGGAGGTCATCCGGGCTGCAGCGCTGGGCCAGCCGCGGCCCTCGGTCGGACGCGGAGGTCTCCCTGCGGGAGGACCTCGAGAGACACGTCGATGCCCCGCTCGGGCGCGAGCCCCTCCCGGGACCCTCCTCTGCGCGATCGTTCACCTGTGCCCTTTGAATGCCGCCGGGCCCGGCCGGCCTTCATGGATTCGACCACGGCATATCGTTTTTTCCGGAGCGCGTTCCGGGGAGATCTCGGGGCAAGCCGGCCAGGCCCCCGCCTCGTGGGTCATCCCCTTCGCGCAGGTACGGGCGCGCGACCTTCCGCGCGCCGGCGGCAAGGGGGCCAACCTCGGCGCGCTGGCGGCCGCCGGCTTCCCCGTGCCGCCCGGCTTCTGCGTCACGACCGCTCGCCAGCGCCCGGCCTCGACGCGGTGGAGCGGCTGCCGCGGGCCGTGGATCGCGGCGTGGCCTTCGTGCCCGGCGCCGCCTTGAACAGGGTCTCCTCAGGGGTCGTGAGCTCGGCGCCCAGCTCCGCGCGCCAGGGGTCCGGTCAGGGGTCCGGGAGAGATTTCAACGCAAAGGCGCAATAGAGTAGAGACGACGACAATGGGGCTGATCGGCGATAGGAATAAACTAGCTGTTGACATTGGCGATTACTG
>JAICEP010000767.1 GCA_025924095.1 Sorangium sp. | reverse complement strand
GGATCGCGTGGCTCTGCGGGCATCGCCCGATCGATGAGCTGACGCGCTACAAGGAAGACGACGAGGCGGGGTGTGCCGTCGGCCGCAAGATCGAGCGCGGCGAGTATTCACCGCAGCGCGCGGTGGATGCGTGGACGCCTCCCGCCTCCGACGAAGAGGCGCATGTGCCTTCCCTGACGGAAGCTCGCCGTCAGGTCCGCCGGCTCGGCGTCTGATCCAGAGCGAGATTGGCAGTCCCCGCACGCTGCGACTCTCCGGCGTCGCAGCACGCAGACCCCGCCGCCCGTCTACCTCCGCCCCTTGCTCCGCTTGCGCGTCCCCTGGACGATGCGCGCCAGATAGCGCGGCGGCGGCGCGCTCGCCGAGAGCGCCGCGGCGAGCCGGGCGGCCTCCGCGTCCGAGAAGGACCCCTTCCGGAGCGCCGCGATCGCCTGCGCCACGACGTCGCGCGACTCGGGGCGCTCCACCTGCGTCTTCTCCTCGAGCCAGCGCACGACCTCGGGGAAGCGCCCCGCGAGCGCCGCGATCTGCGCGGGCATCCCCTGCCGGAGGAGGCGCAGCCCCTGCAGCCGCTCGTCGGCGCGCGGCGAGCGGTCCGAGACCGCGAACGCCTCCTCGAGCCGCGCGACCACCTCCGCGCCCGCCGAGAGCCCGGCGAGGAGCGTGCGCTCGGCGAGCGCCTCGAGCGCGACGTACGCCTGCAGGTAACCGTCGGTCCAGGACGAGAGCTCGCCGACAAGCGCGTCGCCGCGCGCCGCGATGACCGCGCGGAGCGCCGCCACGACCCCGTCGCGCACGATGCGCCGCGGATCCTCGGCCAGCTGCCCGAGCTCGTCGAGCGGATCAAGCCCGCCCCGAGCGCCGCGCGCCCGCGACGGACGCCCCGCGCGCGCGGCGAGCGCCGAGAGCGCCTGCGCCGCCACGATGAGCGCGTACTCCTCGGTGCTCGAGCAGAGCGCCCGCACGAGCGGCTCGGCCGGCGCGCCGCGATCCGCGATCGCTGCGCCGACCGCCCGCGCGAGATCCATGTTCACGCGCGGCAAGGGGGCGTTCGGCCCGAGGTCGGGGCCGGGCGCGCGCCCCCCGCTGCGCCGGGCAGGGAGCCCGGAGCTGCGATCGAGCAGCGCGAGCAGCTCGGCCGGATCGCCGAGCTGCACGGCGCGCTCGATCGCCGCGTCGATCTTCGGGTTGCGCAGCACGCCAGGGGGCGTTGCGCCCCGGCGCATATCCGAGGTGTCGGCCATTCAGAACCCCAGGGAGAGACCGACCTCGGGGGAGAGGACGGTGGTCATGGCGGGAAAGGTGAGGCTCGCGCGGAGCGCGAGGTTCAGCGATACGGCCTCGAGCGGCGCATAAGCAACGCCCACGCCGAGCGACGCGAAGCCCTGGCCCGCTTGCCTGGTCGCGGCGAGCGTCTGCTGGCGCTCCTCGATCCTCCCGCTCTGGCCGGGCCTCGTGCACGGGCTCTCGATGCTGGCAGGATCGGCCCCGCACGCGGCCGCGTCCTCGAGGACCTTCACGTCGACCTCGGCGTCGACCTGCGCGACCCCGGCCGCGGCGAGCACGAAGGGACGGGCGCCGAGCTGCTCGAAGGGCCGCGCCATGAGGAAGTATTGCGCGCGCGCCTCGAGGTGGAGCGGCAGGAACGTGGCGCCGCCGTCCGTCGTGCCGCCGGCCGCGAAGCCGACGCGTCCGCCGAGCGTGAGGTTGTCGAGGACCAGCCGATCGTAGGCGAGCGCCACCCGCGACGTCGCGAGCGCGAAGCCGAGGTTCACATCGTTCGCGACGCCCGGCGTGGGCGCGCCGTCGTACCGGGTCCCGTCGCCGCGCACGCAGACGAAGTTGTCGCGCTCCTGCGACGCGAGGGAGCACACGTCGCGGCCGGAGAACAGCGCGACGTCGGGCGAGAAGGTGAGCCCGACCCAGCTCCGATGGACGGCGGGCGCGGCCTCCTCTGCAGATCTCGTCGCGGCGCACGCGCCGCGGACACAGCTGAGCCCGCGGTTGCACTGCCGGTCGTCGATGCACTGCCGCGGCCGCTCCTGCTCCGGCGCCGCGCACATCGCCGGCGGCGCGTGCCCGGGCCAGTGGGGCGGCGCCGACGCGATGTGCGCCCTGATCTGCGTGGAGAGCGGCGCGTCGCGCGCGCCGGCGCTCGCGAGGATCGCGCCGTCCTCGTCGACGGCCGCGACGTGATAGCGGAGCGTCCCCTCCTTTCCGAGCGCGGCGCACGGCACGTTGATGCCGAACCCCTGGCCGCGCAGCTTCTTCATGACGAGCGGGCGGTACGCGCGCTCGCCGGGCGCGAGGTACCAGACGGTCACCTGCTTCACGCTGGGCAGCAGCTCGTCCGAAACCTCGACATAGAGAGGGACGGGCGTGCGGATGAGCTGCTCGGGCGGCGGCGCCATCTCGAGCGGCGTCCCGGCCGCCCCGACGCCGGTCGCGGCGCGCGCCTGCTCGAACGCGGACGAGACCTCCGGGGTCGCGAGATCCGGGTTCAGCTTCGCCGACGGATCGACGCGCAGGGCGTCCGCGAACGCGTCGCGCGCGCCCCCCAGCTCCTTTTTGCCCAGGGCGAGCACGGAGCCGAGCGCGACGAACAGCCTGGCCTTGACCGCAGGCGAGCAGTCCGACGCGCCGCAGGCGTCGATGGCGGCCCGCAGCTTGCGCTCCGCTTGATCGAACCGGGTCTCGAGGTAGTCGACCCCCATCGCCTCGTTCAGGGCCGCCTCCGCCTGCGCGTCCCGGGGAGGCGCCTGCGCGGCCGCCGCGCCCGCGATGAGCCCCCCGGAGACGCTCCCCGCCGCGATCGCGATCAGCGCGCGCGGCGCGCAGCGGGCGGAGCCGTTCCGTACGGGCATCAGCCCGCAACGTAGCCCACCGGTGTGACCGCGAGCGCTACAAAAACTCCGGAGCCCGCAGCGTACCGGCCACCCGAGCTCCGCTGCACGGCAGGCGCAGCACGGACAAATAATCCACAGGTTGTTCCCAGCATGTGGAATACCCACACGCCGCCCCTGACATCTTCAGGGAGCTGCCGGGTCCTGCGCTGCTCGCGGGGCGGCAGCTCCTCCAAGCGCCGGCGCCGGTCAATGCCAGCCCGGGCATGGACGCGCCGCCCACACCGATGCCACCGATTTTTTCTGCGATCTCGGGCACTCCGCGGCTCGACGCGCCGCAGGACTTCCGGGCGCTAAACTCCCTCCTCCGGAACCGATCTGCAACCCAAAAATCACGCGCCTGACCCGGGTTTGGAAGTCCACATGCTTGTCCACAGATTGGCCACCCGATGACCCCAGACAGCGCCCAGATTTCATCCACGTTGCAGGGAGTCGAGGGGTACCGGCGTCCAGCGCGCCGGTCGTCGTTGACAACCGTGGGACGACCTGCAGAGGCGGACCCACCGGCGCCGGGGGGGATCGACCGGGGTGCTCGGCGGGCGGTTTCAGCCGGCGGCCGTCCGGGCGCGGGCATCGCGGAGGGCGCGGGGCGGCGATCACCGGGCCGCGCGGCGCCGCGCGCGGCGTGCTAGCTGGTGCGCATGCGGGTTCCGGAAATCCCCGAAGAGAGCGCGCCGGACCTCCGCGCCGGTGACCCGCCGGCGCCGGCGCAGGTCGCGGCGC
>JAICEP010000766.1 GCA_025924095.1 Sorangium sp. | reverse complement strand
GGAAATTTTCAAGGTGGAGGTCGCGGGCCACACGGACAACGCCGGGCCGGCGGACCTGAACCGCGCGCTGTCGCAGCGGCGCGCCGAGGCCGTGGTCGCTTACCTCACGAGCAAGGGCATCGATCCGAAGCAGCTCGTGGCGCGGGGCTACGGGCCGGACAAGCCGATCGACGACAACAAGACCGCCAAGGGGCGCCAGAAGAACCGGCGCGTCGAGTTCACCATCCTGCACTCGGTGAAGAAGCCGCTGCAGGCGCCCGGGGATCCGGCGGCGCCGGCGACGACGGCGCCGCCCGCCTCGACGCCGGCAGCGCCGCCTGCGGATCCGCTGCCGCTGGCCCCTGCGCCGCCGAAGCCCTGATCTCTCCTGTCCCGCGGCGCGTCCCGCGGCGCACGGCCGCGCGGACGGGCGGAGCCCGGCGTCCTCCCCTCTGGATCTCTCGCCCGAGCTGAGCGAGGCTCTGGCCCGCGGCACCGCGCTCCGCGGTACGGAGCCATGGAGAAAGCATGAACCGGACACTCATTGCGCTACCCCTCGTGCTGTCGTCGCTGTTCGCCGCGGGCTGCGGCCACTCCGAGCAGGAGTGGAAGGCGCAGCTCGCCAAGTACAACGACCTCCAGAACCGGAGCCAGAAGAAGGAGGCGGACCTCGAGAAGGAGCTCGCCGAGGCGAAGCAGCGCGTCGAGGAGCTGGAGAAGCAGCTCGCGGACCAGGGCGCCGACATCACGAAGATGACCTCGACGCTGGAGGACCGCGACAAGGCCCTGGCGGAGTACAAGGCGCGCGCGAAGCAGCTGGAGGCGATCCAGGCGCGGTTCGACCTGCTCCGGAAGAAGCTCGAGGAGCTGACAAAGCTCGGCCTGGAGGTCCAGGTCCGCCGGAACCGGATGGTCATCTCGCTGCCCGGGGACGTCCTGTTCGACTCGGGCAAGGACACCCTGAGCAAGGAGGGCCAGGCGATCCTGAAGAAGATCGCGGACGTCATCCGCGGCGACAAGTCGCTCGTGGACCGCGATTACCAGGTCGCCGGGCACACGGACAGCCAGCCGTACAAGAACGGTCCGTACTACGACAACTGGGGGCTGTCGCTGATGCGCGCGCGGGCCGTGCTGCTGTTCCTGATCGGGCGGGAAGGCCAGCTGCCGACGCGGCACTGGAGCGCGGCCGGGTTCGGGGACACCGACCCCATCGCGAACAACGCCACGCCGGCCGGCAAGCAGAAGAACCGCCGGTGCGACCTGATCGTGATGCCGGATGTGGACGAAATGCTCGACCTGACGAAGCTCGCCACGAAGTGAGGGCGGGCGGGTGAGCGGGGGCTCGCAACGCGCGGGCCCCCGCGTCGCCGCGGGGGCGGCACGGCGGCGTTCCTGGCCGGCAATTCGTGAGCTGGCTCACGTCAAAATGAAAAAGCTGGGCGATTTCGAGATCCTGGCTCCTGGGTCAACCACAACGCGTTGAGGGGGCGGGCGTCCGGGGACGCCGGCGACCACAACGCGCTCAGGTGCGCGGGAGCGACGGCATGCCTGAGACGCATCCGCTCCATGACGTTGCGAACAACAAGGAGAAAAGGGTCATGAAGATTCGTTCCATCCCGCTCGTGATCTGCGTCTTCGCCCTCGGTGCTGCGTCGTGCTCGAAGGAAGCGCCGAGCGCCGGCAAGGCCGCGGCCGAGCCGACGCAGGCGGCGCACGCGCCAGCCGACGTGAAGCCCGGGTCCCACGAGGACTGGTGTGGAGAGCACGGCGTGCCCGAGTCCCAGTGCACGCGCTGCAACCCGGAGCTGACTCCGGCCTTCAAGGCCACGGGCGACTGGTGCGCGGAGCACGGACTGCCCGAGTCGCAGTGCCTCAAGTGCAACCCCGACCTGAAGATCGTCAGGCCGCCCAAGGAGAGCTGAGATGCACGGCCGCCTTCACGTCGTGTGGCCACTGCTCCTCGCCGCTCTCTCGGGGTGCGGGGCCAAGGGGACCGGCAACGAGGCGCCGGAGAAGGCCGAGGCGACGCCCCGGCCGGCGCCGGCCGTCGAGGGCGCCATGTGCAAGGAGCACGGCGTGCTGGAAGCGCTCTGCACGAAGTGCAATCCGAAGCTCGCCCCGGTCTTCCAGGCGAAGGGGGACTGGTGCAAAGAGCACGAATTGCCGGAGTCCATCTGTCCCATCTGCCACCCCGAGCGCGGCGGCAAGCCGGCGGCCGACGTGGCGAGCGACGGAGCGCCGGCCGACGGGACGAAGGTCAAGCTCAAGACCCGGGACACGGCCCGGCTCGCCGGCATCCTCACGGCGAAGGCCGTCGAGCGACAGGGCAGCGGAGGCATCCCCGCCACCGCCAGGATCGTCTACGACGCGCTCAAGGTGGCGGAGCTCAACGCCCGCTCTCCGGGGGTCGTCCGGCAGTTGCACGTGGACGTGGGCTCGGCGGTCAAGAAGGGCGCGGCGCTCGCCGTCATCGACAGCGCCGACGTGGGGGCCGATCGCTCGCGGCTGGCCGGCGCGCTCTCGCGCCTCAAGGTGGCCGAGGAGCACCTGATGCGCGAGGAGCAGCTCGAGAAAGAAGGGCTCGCGGCGCGCAAGAGCGTCCTCGCCGCGCAGCAGGAGCTCGACGCCGCCCGCGCCGAGCGCGCCTCGCTCGCGGCCTCCCTGGCCGTCGTGGGCGCCAGCGCGGGGGGGAGCGGGGGCTACACGCTCACGACGCCGCTCGCAGGGGTCGTGACCCAGCGCAAGGCGACCGTCGGCAGGCTCGTCGGCGTCGAGGAGACCCTGTTCGAGGTGGTCGACGTCTCGAGCATGTGGGCCGAGCTCGATGTCCCCGAGACCGACCTCCCGGCCGTCTCGCTGAAGCAGCCGGTGGTCATCGAGGTCGACGGCATCGAGGGGCGCGAGCTCCGAGGGGAGATCACGTACGTGGCGCCGGCCATCGACCCGGCGACGCGCACGGCCAAGGCGCGCGTCCCGCTCGAGAACCCGGGCGGCGCGCTGCGGGCCAACATGTTCGGCCGGGCGCGCATCCTCGCCCCCGCGCGCGCCGCGGTCATGGTGCCCCGCGCCGCGGTGCAGCGCGCGAGGACGGTGAAGCTCGTGTTCGTGCGGCTCGCGGAGGACCAGTTCGAGGCGCGGCGGGTCGAGATCGGGGCGACCGAGGGCGACCTCGTCGAGGTGAAGAAGGGCGTGCGCCCGGGCGAGGAGGTCGCGACCGAAGGGAGCTTCCTGCTGAAGACCGAGACCCTCAAGGAGAGCATCGGCGCCGGCTGCTGCGGCGAGGACTGAGACGCGGTCATGCTGAACGCCGTCATCACGTGGTCGCTCCGCCATCGGCTGCTCGTGATCCTCGCCTCGATCGGCCTCTCGCTCGCGGGCATCCTCGCGTTCCGCCGCCTGCCGATCGACGCCTTCCCGGACACGACGCCGGTGCAGGTGCAGATCAACACCGTGGCCCCTGCCCTCGCCCCCCTCGAGATCGAGCGCCAGATCACGGCGCCGGTCGAGCAGGCGATCTCGGGGCTGCCGAGTCTCGAGGAGGTCCGCTCGCTCTCGCGCTTCGGCCTCTCGCAGGTGACGGCCCGGTTCGAGGACGACACGGACATCTACCTGGCCCGTCAGGTCGTCATGGAGCGGCTCCAGACCGTGACGCTGCCGAAGGGG
>JAICEP010000765.1 GCA_025924095.1 Sorangium sp. | reverse complement strand
TCCGTCCAGAATGACAATGGCTTGGCCGCGGAGGACGACGGCCCTGGCTCCGGATGACGCCGCTCAGTCGCACTCCCCGACGCTCCACATCCCCGGCGCCTCCACGTGGAGCGTGACGACCTCGTTCTTGTCGAACCCCAGGCCCTGATGCGCGCCCGTGGTGCGGTATCCGAGGAAGATCTGGTCCTCCTCCCCGACGTCCAGGATCTGCTTCTGAACACGCCCATGGATCTCGTGCTCCGCCACCGACGCCGTGATCGCATTGCAGTCGAACGGCACGTAGCTCACGTGCGCGAGCATGATCGGGCCGGAGGCGGTGAAGTCCGTGACCGAGAGCCCCGTGAACTGCCCGTCCCCGTCGTCGCTGCTCGGATCGGTGAGCGGCGTGAAGGTCCGGCCCCCCTCCTCGTTGTAGACGTTGGCCAGGGAGCTCGGCGAGCCCGAATTGCTCGCCATGAACGCGATCTTCCCGCTGCCCGCCTTCCTGGCCTCGTCGACCCGGTAGATCCCGACGCCGCCGGAGACGTCATCGAAGTTGAACCAGCGCTGCATGCCGCGGTCGTAGCCCTCGTTCTGGCGGTTATCGACGAGGAAGTACTGGTCCGGATCCGAGGTCTCGATCTTGTAGATCGTCGGCTCGACGCTCTGCCCGAAGAACTCGGCGCCGTCCGACTGGACGATCGGAATGTCCTGCGGCGCGGCGCCAGGCTCGATCACGGTCGGCGCGAGGAATCCGGCATGGAGCCGGCTCCACGCGCCCATCGCCACGGGCACCGTGCCGGCGGGCGAGCCGCTCGTCGACCCCCAGCTCCCGCTCGCCATCACGCACCACGCCCCGAGCGGCGTCGGGCCCTTGTAGAGATCCGGCAGGCCGACCGCCGCGTGCCCGAGCTCGTGGACGATGACCCCCACGGTCGCCGGCATCGTGGTGGGCACGCCGCCGACCGAGTGGATCTGCCGCTCGCCCAGCGCGACGTAGCCGGTGAGGGACTTCCCGTCGAGGGTGATCGGCGTGTCAAAGCCCTTCGCGTGGGCCCAGACGGACGGCGTCTTCTGCGTGTTCGCGGCCTCGTAGCCGGCCACGACGAAGACCACGTTGAGCTCGTCGCCGCGGACCTTGCCGTCCGCGTTCTTGTCGAACGAGGCGAAGTCGACGTACGGATTCGCCATCACCAGCGCCTCCTTCAGGTACAGCTGGATCAAGGAATAGTCCTTGTGGCTGTTCGGGTGCGCGAACGGGAGCCGGATCCGGACGATGCCGTCGTTGGCGGTGCCCTGCGTCTCCTTCGCGCGGGTGAAGGAGAACTTCCCGCGCGACATGTCGGCGTAATAGTGGTTCACCGAGCCCGGGAGGCTCCCGTACATCGTTTGCTTCCAGTACGCGATGTCGGTCGAGAAGGTGCCAGTGAACGCGTTCGGGGCGGTGAGCCCGCCCCCCTGGGTGAACTCCAGCAGGATGGTGAGCAGCGGACGCCGGACCCCGGTGGTCACGGTCGGACCCGCCGCGTACGAGAGCGGGCCCGGGGAACGCGCGATCGCCGCCTCCCACAGGGCGTCGAGCGCGTCGTCGTCGATGCGCGGGAGCAACGCCGGATCCACGCGGCCGCCCTGCGAGCGGAGATCGCGGACAAGCACCCCGGAGGGGACGAGCGCGAGGGCGCCGCTGCGCCTGTCCGTTCCGAGCTCGGCGACCTCGTAGTCGCCCGAGAGGTCGTTGAGCACGACGACCGTGCCGTCCGCCATCCGCAGGTAGTCGAAGTGCTCGTCGCCGATCACCTCGGCGCGGAAGGTCGCGCCGGTCGGATCGAGCGGGATCGCGCGGATCCCGGGCTCGGCGCTCACCGCGGCCGCCGGGCGGCTCACCGAGACGGCGCTCGCCAGCACGGCGAGCCCGACGAGCCCGAGCCGCGCCCCGCGACGCGCGCCGAAGATCCCCTGGTGCTCCATTTTGCCTGCGCCGCTGGTTCGAGACGTCATGTCCGTATCCTCCTCAATCCGCGTTGGTTCGCGTTCGATGAGGACGCATCGCAACCCGCGTGCCGCCCTCGGTCGGTGGCGCGGATCGCCGCGTTTTCAGGCTGATCCGCGCATCTTTGGCGACCGCCGCGCCCCGCGCCGACACGCCGCCGGGACACCTGTCACGCGCGCGCGACAGCGGCCGTTGCGCGCGCGTGACAGCCGCTGTCGCGGGTCCGCAAGCGCCGGCGCGTTCTCGCGGGCGCACGGGTTCCGGGTTGACGCGGCCCTCTCCAGGGGCACCATGGCGCTCATGAGCGACGATCCCGGAGCGACCTGCACGCTCACGAGCTTCGATCAGGGGCGCTCCCTCCGGCTCCCGGCGGTCTCGGTGACGGTCACCCTCCCGGACAGGCGGACGCTCACCGCGCCGCTCGATCTGCGCCCCCTCGTCGTGGGGGCGGGCGCCGACTGCGATCTTGTCCTCGCCGATCCGCGCGCCTCGCGCAGGCACTGCGAGATCCGGATGACCGAGCAGGGGGTGCTCCTGCGCGACCTGGGCAGCAAGAACGGCACGCTGGTCCGCGACATCCGGATCCGCGAGGCCTTCCTCCCGCCCGGCGTCCCCGCCACGGCCGGCGGCTCCGAGATCGTCGTCGGCCCCGCGGGCCCCGCGGCGGTCCTGCCGCTCTCGGCCGCGGACGCGTTCGGCGGCGCCGCGGGCCGGAGCCTCACCATGCGCGCGCTGTTCGCCAAGCTGGAGCGCGCCGCCCCGACCGACGAGACCCTGCTCCTGCTCGGCGAGTCCGGCACCGGCAAGGAGGTGCTGGCGCAGGCGATCCACGCGCGGAGCCGCCGCAACGACGGCCCCTTCGTGGTCGTCGACTGCGGCGCCATCGCGCCGAACCTCGTCGAGAGCGAGCTGTTCGGCCACGCCCGGGGCGCGTTCACGGGCGCCGCGGCGGCGCGGCCGGGCCTGATCGAGCAGGCGAACGGGGGCACGCTCTTCATCGACGAGATCGGCGAGCTCCCGCTCGAGCTCCAGCCGAAGCTCCTCCGCGCCATCGAGGGGCGCCAGATCCGCCGGCTCGGCTCGAACGACTGGGCGCCCTTCGACGCGCGGATCGTGGCCGCCACGCACCGGAACCTGCGCGCGAAGGCCCAGGACGGCTCGTTCCGGGCCGATCTCTACTTCCGCCTCTCGGTGGTGGAGGTCCACGTCCCCGCGCTCCGGGAGCGCAAGGACGACATCCCGCTCCTCGTCGAGCGCTTCCTCCTCGCGCGGGATCCGCCGCGCACCCTCGCCGACCTGCCGCCGGGCGCGCTCCCGCTGCTGGAGGCCTACGACTGGCCCGGGAACGTGCGCGAGCTCCGGAACACCGTGGCGCGCCTGGTCCTCTTCCCCGAGCTGCTCCACGAGATCGTCGGCGCCGGGCCGCCGGCGCCGCAGGGGGCCGCGAGCCCGGATCCCGCGCGACCCGATCCGCCCGGCGGGGCTCCCTCGGGCGCCTCGCCCGCCGGCGCGTCGGGGCCCGGGGATGCCCGCCTGCGCACGCTCCTCGAGCTGCCGCTGCCCGAGGCGCGCGAGGTCGTGCTGGAGGAGCTGGAGCGCGCCTACGTCACCGAGAAGCTCCGCCAGCACGGGGGCAACATCTCGCAGGCGGCCGACGCGATGGGCGTCTCGCGCCAG
>JAICEP010000764.1 GCA_025924095.1 Sorangium sp. | reverse complement strand
GGCGCCGTCCGGGGCCGCCCCGGCCGCGGGCCGCGTCCAGGAGGCCGCAGCGCCGGCTGCGCCGTCCGGGGCTGCTGTCGCGCCGCCGCCCGTCGCGCCGCCGGCGTTCACGGTTCCGCCCAACACGGCGGTCCTCCACATCGGCGACTCGTTCGCGCTGGCGGGCTTCGCGCAGGCGCTCCGTCCGCGGATGGAGGAGCACCGCGTGCGCTACGCGGTGAAGGCGGAGACCAGCTCGTACACGGTGACCTGGGCTTCCAGGATGGAGCTCCTGGTCGCGAACTACCAGCCGGACCTCGTGATCATCAGCCTCGGTGCGAACGAGGTGGAGAACGTCAACCCCCCGGCCCATGCCGGCGCCATCCGGCGGATCATCAAGGCGATCGGCGGCCGCCCGTGCGTGTGGGTCTCCCCTCCGCTCTGGCGGAAGGACACCGGCATCATCGACGTGATCCGGACGAACTCGGCCCCGTGCCGCTTCTTCGACTCCGACGCGCTGGTCCCGGGCCCCCTCCCGCGCAAGAAGGACAAGATCCACCCGAACGAGGTGGGCGGCGCGCGCTGGGCCGACGCCTTCTGGTCCTGGCTCATGGCGGAGCACCTCCCGCCCGGCGAGGAGGAGGAGGGCGACCCGGCGGCGAGGCGCAGCCCCTGGTCGCTCCGGCTGCCTCCGCCGGAGGAGCACCGTTCCAGGGCGCAGCCGCCGGAGAGCGCGCTCCAGCAGGGCGGGACAGCGTCCGAGCAGAAATCCGATCAAAAAATAGAGAGGTTCTGATCTCGGAGGCCCGGGCGACCGATGCCGGACGCCCTACGCCGGCGACGACGTCGCGACCCCCGCCCCCCGGTGGCTCAGCCCCGGGTCGTGTCCGAGGGCTCCCGCGATCGCGGCGCGCACGTCCCGCATGAGGCGGCTGCGGCCGCCCGCGCCGTACGGCGCCGGATCGATCGGCGGCATGATCGTGACCACCACCCGGTGGTGCTCCTGCACCACGAAATTCTTCGCCTTCAGCACGTGGCGCGTCCCGTCGATCGCGACCGGCAGGATCGGCGTGTTCGTCTCGATCGCCATCCGGAAGCCCCCGCTCTTGAACGGCAGGAGCGCGCCCGTCTTGCTCCGCGTGCCCTCCGGGGCGATCCAGACCCGGGTGCCGTCCTGCAGCATCGAGGCGCCGACCTGCAGGCTCGCGCTGGCCTGGACGTGATTGCCCCGGTGGATCCGGATGAACCCGGCCGCCTTCATCGCCTGGCCGAAGACCGGCACGCTGAACAGCTCCTTCTTGGCGATCATCCGCAGCCGCCCGGGGATCGCGCGGAACACCACCGGGATGTCGAAGAGGCTCTGGTGGTTCGACATCACAACGAACGGCCTCGTGCCGGCGGCATGCTCACGCCCGCGCACCACGAGATCCACGTCGGCGTCCTCGAGGACCTTGCGCGCCCACCAGTCCAGCCGCTCATCGCAGCGCTCGAGCGTCACGCGCCCCATCACCGCGTCCACCACGGTCGGGACGCAGATCCGGGCCGTGTCGAGGATCCCCATGAACGTCGTCTGAAGGCTCATCGCTCTGTTTCCGCTGAAGGGTGAGGGGTCGCGTGGTGCGCTCGCCCGCGGGCAGGCCCTGCCGCGCGCGGCGGACGAGCAGCCCTCGGGGGCGCCGAGCTCATCCAGGAGTCGAACACCTCGAGTATACCACTCAACCCGCAGCTGTGGTGCCCGTTACGGTCACGACCACACGGCGCGCGTGGGGAGAACTACGGTGCTCCCAGACATACAGGGCTTGCCATGTCCCGAGCCCGAGGCGGCCGCCCGAGATCGGGATCACCTCGCTCGATCGGGTGACGGCGCTCCGGAGGTGACCTGGCATGTCGTCGGGGCCCTCGTCGTCGTGCTCGTACTCGCGGCTCTCCGGCGCGAGGCGCGACATCCAGCGCTCCAGATCGCGGAGGACGGCCGGATCGGCGTTCTCCTGGATGACGAGGCTCGCCGAGGTGTGCTGGAGGAACACGGCGCAGAGCCCGACGTCGACGCCGGCGCTGGCGACGACGCGCGCGACCTCGCGCGTGATGTCGACGAAACCACGGCCGCTCGTGCGGACCTCGAGCGTGCGCTGAACGATGAGGGTCACCGCGCCATCTTAGCCGCGTTCGGCGCCGGCGCCCCGCACGACGTCGGCGATGAGCCCCCAGCTCGTCCACTGCTGGAACCAGGCGCCGACCCGCGCGCCAAGCGGCACGCCCGCCGCCTCGCCGGCCGCCACCGCCTCGCACGCCGCGACGAGCGGCACACCCCGCCCGAGCGCCTCGAGGAGCGCGAACGCCGGAGGCTCGAGCTCCTCGTAGCGGATCGTGAGATCGGCGGCGCTGCGGAAGACGGCGAGGCGGACGGCGCGGGGCGCGGGCAGCGCCGGCGACCTGCCCTGCCGGAGCTCGCTGCGGAGGACGTGCGCCGGGTAGCGGAGCTGCATCAGCGCGAGCAGCGGGTGGAGGACGATCCGGGCGGTGGACCAGCCCTCCTCCGGCATGCCCGTCACCTTCGCCGGATCGAGCGGCGGCGGAGATGCGCCGTCGAACAGATCGACGAGCGCGTGCTCGTAGCGCGCCACCTCGCGCGCGAGCTCCGCCAGGGCAGGGGGGAACCCCTCGTGCGCGGCCGCGAAGCTAGCGACGTGACGCCCGAGGTCGCGCAGGCTGAAGCTCGCTGGCGGGTGCGCCGCGAGGTACGCCCGCGAGAACGCGTCGAAGCCGTCCTCGCCGAGGACGTGCGCGAGCGCGGGGTAGTCCTCGCGGAGGGCGTCGTGGTGGCGCAGCCAGAACTGCCGCCGGTAGATGTCGGCCTGCTCGGCGGGCGTGAGCCGCTCGTTCCCGGCGACGTGCTCGCGGCACCTGCCGGCGAGCTCGGCGTCGCCGGGGAGCGGCGCGTCGGCCGTGAACATGCGGGTGAGCTCGCCCATCAGCGAGGCGAGCCCGGCCGGGGGCGCGGCGTCAGGCGGCGCGCGCACGCGCCACCTCCTCGCGGATCGCCCGCGCCTTCTCCGCCTCGGCCGCGAGGACCTCGAACGCCGGCAGATCGTCGTCCCACTCGATCAGCGTCGAGACGTCGCCCGTGTGGACGAGCGCGCGCCGGTACAGCGCCCACACGGCGTCGGCCACGTGATCGCTGTGGGTGTCGAGGATGTACTTGCCGTGGTGCGTGTGGCCGGCGAGGTGGACCTGCACGATCCGGTGGTGCGGCACGCCGTCGACGTAGGCGCCCGGGTCGAAGCCGTGGTTGTACGCGGAGACGTAGACGTTGTTGACGTCGAGCAGGATGCCGCAGTCGGCCTCGTCGACGACCGCCGAGAGGAACTCCCACTCGCTCATGCGGCTCGAGGTGAAGGTCAGGTAGCTCGACACGTTCTCGAGGGCGAGCCGGACCTCGAGGAAGTCCTGCACCACGCGCGCCCGCGCCGCGACGTGCCGCACGGCCTCGTCCGTGTACGGCAGGGGCAAGAGGTCGTGCAGGTTGAGCCCGTGCGCGCCGGTCCAGCAGAGGTGATCGCTCACCCAGGGCGAGCGCACCGTGCGGACGAGCGCCTTGAGCCGGCGCAGGTAGTCGAAATCGAGCGGATCGGTGCTGCCGATCGACAGCGAGACGCCGTGCTGGACGAGGCGGTAGCTCGCGAGGGCGCGCTC
>JAICEP010000763.1 GCA_025924095.1 Sorangium sp. | reverse complement strand
CTGCCCCCATGCCAGGGCGGGCAGCTCCTCGAGCATCTTCCGCAGCGCCGCGGTGACCTCGGCGGTCGGTCGGCCGCCGCTCGCGCCGATGAGCTGCGACTCTCCTTCGGCGAGCCGCTCGGCGACCCGCGCGAAGCGCAGGAGCCGCGCCCCGGCGCCGAGCGAGTGCAGGCGCCGCTTCAGCTCCTCCGCGAGCCGCGGCGCATCGTCGTCCGCCTCGATCCGCCGGACCATCGTGCGGAGCTCGGCCACGAGGCGACCCAGGTTCGCCACGAACTCGGCCCGCGCCCCGCCCAGCCGCTCGTGTCGAGCCTCGCCCGCTGCATTGCTCCGCGGTCCCGCGTGCTCCACCGCCCTCGATCCTACGCCCATTGGCGGTCCCGTATCACAGGAGGATCGGACACCCGAACTTCTCGGCGATCGGGCCCGCGCGGCCACCGGGCCGGGGCGCAGGCGTCACCTGCGTCACCTCATTGAGGGCCCAGCTCCGCGGCGATCTGCTCCCGGACCCAGGCCCCTGCGGCCTGCGTGCCGAGCGTGCCGCCGACATCGGCCGTGCACTTCCCCTGGTCGAGCGCCTGGGAGACCCAGCGCTCGATGCGGCGCTCCTCCTCGGGCCACCCGAGGTGGGCGAGGAGCAGCCCGGCGGTGAGCATCGCCGCGAACGGGTTCGCCACGTCCTTGCCGGCGAGCGGCGGCGCCGACCCGTGGACCGGCTCGAACAGCGCGACCCGCGCCGGATCGGACGCGTGCACGTTCGCGCTCGCGGCCATGCCGAGCCCGCCCTGCAGCGCCGCGCCGAGATCGGTCACGATGTCGCCGAACAGGTTGTTCGTCACGATCACCTGGAACTGCGACGGATCCTGGATGAGGTACAGGCACAGGGCGTCCACGTAGACGTGGTTCGACTGGATCTCCGGGTACTGGGCGCGCACCTCGTGAAAGACCCGCAGCCACAGCTCGTGCGCGTGCCGCATTGCGTTGGACTTGTCCGCCATCGTGACGCGCGTCCGCCCGCTCGCGCGTGCGTAGTCGAAGGCCGCGCGGATGATCCGCTCGACCCCCTTCCTCGTATTTACGTCCTCATTGATCGCGACCTCGTCGGGGGTGCCTCGCTTGAACTGGCCGCCCATCCCGACGTAGATGCCCTCGGTGTTCTCGCGGAACACGACGAAGTCGATGTCCTTCGCCGCGCGACCCTTGAGCGGGACGAGCCGGTCGGACAGCGCCCGGACGGGCCTCACGTTGGCGTAGAGGTCGTAACCGAAGCGCATCCCGAAGAGGATGTCGCGTGCGTGCTCGAGGTTCGGCACGCGGGGATCGCCGAGCGCGCCGAGGAGCACCGCCGAGCACTCGCGCTGGATCGCCACCTGGATCTGGTTCGGGAAGGTCGTCCCGTCGCGCAGGTACCTGTCGGCGCCGAGGTCGAGCTCCCAGAGGTCGATCGGCAGCCCGGCGCGGGCCTGGTAGAGCTCGAGCAGGAGCCTGGCCTCCGCGGTGACGGACGGGCCGATGCCATCGCCGCCGATGATCGCGATCTTCTTCTTTTTTCCGGCTGCCACGGGGTCGCGTTCCGGGCTCAGCCGAGCGCGCGTTCGACCGGCACGTACTCCAGCCGGTGGGTTGCGGCGACGGGGCCGTAGGTCACGTGTCCGCCGTGGGTGTTGATGCCGAGCGCCACCGCCCGGTCGGCCCTGGCGGCGGCGGCGATGCCCTGGTTGGCGATCGCCACCGCATAGCCGATCGTCGTGTTCGTCAGCGCCCAGGTGCTCGTGTGCGACACCGCGCCGGGCATGTTGGCGACGCAGTAGTGGACGACCCCGTGCACCTCGTAGGTCGGGTTGTCGTGGGTCGTCGGTCGGCACGTCGCGATGCAGCCCCCCTGATCCACGGCGACGTCGACCACGACGGTCCCCTTCTCCATGCAGCGAATGTGGTCCTCGGTCACGAGCAGGGGCGCCTTGGCGCCGGGCACGAGCACCGCGCCGATCACGAGATCGGCCCGCTCGCACATCGTCTCGATGTTCTCCGCGTTGGAGTAGAGCGTCTCGATCGCGCCGCCGAACACGTCCTCGAGGTAGCTCATCGTCTCGGCGCGCACGTCGAGCACGGTGACCTGCGCCCCCATGCCGACCGCGATGGTCGCCGCGTTCCGCCCGACCACGCCGCCGCCGAGGATCGCCACGCGGCCGCGCCGCGTCCCCGGCACGCCGCCGAGGAGCACGCCCTTGCCACCCCGCTCCTTCTCGAGGCACGAGGCGCCGACCTGGACCGCCATCCTGCCGGCCACCTCGCTCATGGGGCGGAGCAGCGGCAGCGAGCCGTCCTCTTGCTGGATCGTCTCGTACGCGACGCCGGTCACGCCGCGCCTGGCGAGCTCCCTCGTGAGATCGGGCTCGGCGGCCAGGTGCAGGTAGGTATAGAGGAGCAGACCCTGGCGGAAGTGGCCGTACTCGGAGGGGAGCGGCTCCTTCACCTTCACGACCATGTCGGCGCTCCACGCTTCCGCTGCCGATCGCGCGATGACGGCGCCCGCGCGCACGTAGGCTTCGTCCGAGAGCCCGCTGCCCTCGCCGGCGCCGGACTCCACGAGGACCCTGTGCCCGTGCCCCACCATGGCCCGGACACCCGCGGGGGTCATGCCGACGCGGTACTCACGTGTCTTGATCTCCCTGGGGACTCCGATAAGCACACTCGCTCCTCTCCTCGCCGAACTGCAGAGCGAGGTATGTGCGACGATAGCAGAAACGCGCCCTTGCAACCCTGCAAGCCGCCGATACGGAGGCTGTTTCCGAGGCGAGAAACCTCGGAAAATCCGTTCGAATTGACCCTCGTGTCAGCGGTTCACACCCCTGCGGCGGCCTCGAGCGCGGCGCGCACCAGCAGCGTGATCTGTCCTGGAGACGCGAGATCGAGCGGCCCCAACATGGCCTCTGCGTCGAGCAGCAGGAGCTCCAGCGCCTCGCAGTGCGCCGCCAGCGCGTCCTCCCGGGCGTCCCCGAGCCGGACGACCGCGGCCGCGCCGTGCAGGGCGAGCGCCCAGGTGGGGGCGAAGCTCTCCTCGGTGGGGAGCCCGATCAGGGCGAGCTCGACCCCGTCACCGAGCCGGATCACGCCGAGCGGCCTCGGAAGCGGCGCGTGCGGCGACGGCTCGGCCGGGACGACGGCGTCCGCGATGCGGCGGACGGCGTGGGCGAGCATCGTCATGCGGCGCGCGCTCGCCGCGATGACGAGGTGCGGCGGCGGCGCGAAGCCCGGCCGGGCCAGGCGCGTCACAAGGGACCGGAGCACCGGAAAGTGCTCCGGCGGGGCGAACGGCGTGGTGAGGTCGGCGAGCGAGATGCGGCGGATCTTCCCGGCCGCCGTGAGCTCCATCAGGACCTCCAGGATCAGCAGATCCGGCGCGCCGATCTCGTCGAGCAGCTCGTCCAGGTTGTGCGGCATCTGGAGCAGCGCCGTGAGCTTCTCGGCCACGACCGCGCGCTCCGTCGGCTCCCCGAGCGACGAAGGCGGCGCCATCGGGAAGCGCATCGCCTCGAGCTTGAGCGCGGTCGACTCGGCCGCGCGGAGCGTCGGCGGCGGCGGCATCGATCCAGCGCGGCTCCCGCGCGCCGCGCTGGTCGGCATCGGCGCGGTGATGTCGGGCACCGAGGTCGCCGCGCTCGCGTCCTCCGCCG
>JAICEP010000762.1 GCA_025924095.1 Sorangium sp. | reverse complement strand
GTCACCCGAGCCATCCCATACACCGGCGGCGCCCGCCTTCCATCGAGGTCAGCGTGTCCGAGGCAACCCCCGCCAGATCGCTCTTCCACAAGAGCCGCCGGTCCTTTCTCCTGCGCAAGCTGCATTCTCTCACCGGCGCCCTCCCCGTGGGCGGGTTCCTGCTCTTCCATTTCTGGACGAACGCGAAGGCGCTCCAGGGGCAGGAGCGGTTCGACGCGGCGGTCGCCGAGATCTCGCACATGCCGTACCTGCCCGTGCTCGAGCTCGGGCTCGTCGTGCTGCCGCTCGCGTTTCACGCCCTCTACGGGGTCAAGCTGGTGCTCGAGGGCAAGCCGAACGTCGGCAGCTACACGTTCTCGCGCAACTGGATGTACACGATGCAGCGGGTCACGGGGGTGCTCGCGTTCGCGTTCATCGCGTTCCACCTCTGGCAGTACTGGGCGCAGAAGTGGCTCGGCCGCATGGCGCCCGAGGAGTTCTACCCGCGGCTGTGCGCCGACATGGCGTCGACGGTGGGCGGCGTCCCGGTGATCGCGCTCGTCTACATCTTCGGCATCGCGGCGAGCGTGTTCCACTTCGCCAACGGCCTCTGGGGCTTCTGCTTCTCGTGGGGTGTCACCGTGTCGCGCCGGTCGCAGCGGATGGCCGCGGTGGTCTTCGGCGCGCTGGGCCTGCTTGTCTTCGTGCTCGGCGCCAACACGGTGATCTACTTCGCGACCGGCGCGCCGTTCCCCGGGACGCCGAGCCCGGCCGCGGAGGGCGCCCGCACGTGCGCGGAGATCGCGTCGGCCGGGCGCGCCGCGCTGGTCGCGCCGGCCTCGCACTGACCATCGTATCGGCCGCGCCCCGGTGGGGAGCGGCGCGGGAGCATCGAGAGCGAACATGGCCGCGAAGAGCACGACGAGGAGCGAGGGGGGGAAGGTTCGGCGCGTGATCGTCGTCGGGGGCGGGCTCGCCGGCCTGATGACGGTGATCAAGCTGTGCGAGGCGAAGGTCCCTGTCGACCTGATCTCCCTCGTGCCGGTGAAGCGCTCGCACTCGGCGTGCGCGCAGGGCGGCATCAACGCCTCGGTGAACACGAAGGGCGAGGGGGACAGCCCCCAGGTGCACCTCGAGGAGACGGCGTACGGCGGCGATTTTCTCGCGAACCAGCCGCCGATCAAGGGGATGGCGGAGGCCGCGCCCGGCATCGTCAACCTGCTCGATCGCATGGGCGTGCCGTTCAACCGGACGCCCGAGGGCCTGCTCGACTTCCGCCGCTTCGGCGGCACGCTGTTCCACCGCACGGCGTTCGCCGGCGCGACGACGGGGCAGCAGCTGCTCTACGCGCTCGACGAGCAGGTGCGGCGGTTCGAGCTCGCCGACGTGACCGACGAGCACGGCGTGTCGATCCCGGGCGAGAAGATGGTCCGGAAGCACGAGTTCTGGGACTTCATCGAGGCGATCCTCGACGACTCCGGCACGTGCGTCGGCTGCGTCGCGCAGGACCTGAAAACGATGCAGATCCGCGCGTTTACCGGCGACGCGGTCGTGCTCGCGACGGGCGGCTGCGGCATCGTCTTCGGCCGCTCCACGCTGAGCGTCATCTGCACGGGGACGGCCGCGTCGGCGGTCTACCAGCAGGGCGCGGTCTACGCGAACGGCGAGTTCATGCAGGTGCACCCGACCGCGATCCCGGGCGCCGACAAGCTGCGGCTCATCTCGGAGAGCGCGCGCGGCGAGGGCGGCCGCGTCTGGGTGCCGAAGGACAAGACCGACGCGCGGAGCGCGCGCGACATCCCCGAGAAGGAGCGCGACTACCTCCTCGAGCGGATGTACCCCGGCTACGGCAACCTCGTCCCCCGCGACATCGCGGCGCGCGCGATCTTCCGGACGTGCTTCCACGAGGGGCGCGGCATCTGGAACGCCGCGACGGGCCGGAACGAGAACGAGGTCTACCTCGACCTGACCCACAAGGACGAGAAATTCCTCCGGGCGAAGCTCGCGGGCATCCTCGAGATCTACGAGAAGTTCGCGGGCACCGACCCGTACAAGAACCCGATGAAGGTCTTCCCGGCGGTCCACTACGCGATGGGCGGCCTGTGGGTCGACTACGAGGCGGACGCGCGGGGCTCGCTCAAGGTGGGGTCGCCGCGCAATCACGCGACGAGCATCCCGGGGCTCTACGCGGTGGGCGAGGTGGACTACCAGTATCACGGGGCCAACCGGCTCGGCGCCAACTCGCTGCTCTCGTGCATCTACGGCGGCCTTGTGTGCGGTCCGGCCGTCGCGAGCTATCAGCGGAGCATCAAGCGGAGCGCCCTGGACCTGCCGCGCTCGATCTTCGACAAGGCCGAGAAGCGCGCCGAGGCCGACTACCAGCGCATCCTGACGCAGAACCAGGAGGCGAAGCAGCCGGAGAACGCGTACCGGCTGCACCAGGAGCTCGGCGAGATGATGCTGCGCGACTGCACGATCGAGCGCGACAACGCCGCGCTCGACAAGGTGATCGAGAAGCTCGGCGAGCTCGAGGAGCGGGCGGGGCGGATCAAGAGCACGGACACGGCCCCGCGGGTGAACCAGGGGGCGCAGTTCGTGCGGCACTTCGAGAACATGCTGGTGCTCGCGCGGGTCATCGCGCAGGGGGCGAGGAACCGGGACGAGTCGCGCGGGGCGCACTACAAGCCGGAGTTCCCGGTGCGGAACGACGCCGAGTGGCTGCGCACGACGCTGGCGCGCCACGAGGAGAAGGGCGCCGTGAGGTTCCTCCGCGCGTTCGACACGACGTGCGCCGGCCAGTCGGTCCACGTGACCGACGCGGTGGACACGTCGCTGGTGGCGCCGCGGGAGCGCAAGTACGAGCAGGCGGGCGCGGCGAGCGCGCAGGCGACGGGGAAGCTGTCGCAGAAGAGCGTGTAGGATGGCCAAGGCGAGCGGAGACGAGGCGAACGGGGCGGCGGCGCCGGCGCAGGCGCGGGGCGAGGGCCGGCTTGTGCACCTGCGCGTGCGGCGGCAGGACACCGGGGATCGACCGGAGTCGCGGCGCTGGGAGGAGTTCAAGGTCCCCTACCTGCCGCAGATGAACGTGATCAGCGCGCTGCAGCAGATCCAGCGGGATCCGCGGACCGTGGACGGCAAGGAGGTGGCTCCGGTCGTCTGGGAGGCGGTGTGTCTGGAGGAGGTGTGCGGCTCGTGCACGATGGTGGTCAACGGCCGGGTCCGTCAGGCGTGCTCGGCGCTCATCGACCAGATCGCGCCGAAGGGCGAGGTGATCACGCTGGAGCCCATGTCCAAGTTCCCGCTCGTGCGCGACCTGCTCGTCGACCGGAGCCGGATGTTCGAGGACATGAAGCGGGTCCGCGCGTGGATCGACATCGACGGAACGCACGAGCTCGGCCCGGGTCCACGCGAGTCGCCGGAGCGGCAAGAGGAGCGGTATCCGCTCTCCCGCTGCATGACGTGCGGCTGCTGTGTCGAGGCGTGCCCCCAGTACAACGATGGGACGAAGTTCGTCGGCGCCTTCGCGATCAACCTGGTGCGGCTCTACAACATGCACCCTTCCGGGGCGATGCACGAGGGTGAGCGCCTGGAGTCCGTGATGAGCGAGGGCGGGATCTCCGATTGCGGCAAGTCGCAGAACTGCGTCGAGGTGTGCCCGAAGGAGATCCCGCTCGTCGACTCGCTCGCCGCGGTCGCCCGCGACACGACGAAGAGGATGCTG
>JAICEP010000761.1 GCA_025924095.1 Sorangium sp. | reverse complement strand
GCCTCGTCCCTGGCTGCCGCCACCAGGCTGGCCACCCGACGGCTGCTGCGCCTTGCCCGCCGCGGCGGGCACGATCCGGCCGTTCACGGAGGCCGTGTAGGTGCACCCTTCCTAGCCCTGAAACGCGATCTGCTCCTGGAGCTTCATCGCCTGCTTCTTCTGGCCTTTCCCCTGCTGCTGCTGCTGCGCGCGCTGCCCGTTGCTCGCGCCAGGCTTGTCGCCCTGCCGCTGCTGCGCGCCGCCCTGTTGCGCGCCGCCCTGCTGCGCGCCGCCCTGCTGCGCGCCGCCCTGCTGCGCGCCGCCCTGCGCCGCTCCCGGCGCGCCCGATTCGCGCTGCTGCGGCGGGCTCGTGCTGCCCGTCTGAGCGGCCGCGAGCGCCGGCGCGACCGCGAGCGCGCCCATGGCGAGCGCGAGCTGGATGGACCGATTCGATTTCATATTACCCCCACCGTGGAACCTGATTCCGATCGTGTTCGCCACCGTCGCGGGCCGATCGCCCACTACGCGGCCTGCTCCCAGACCTTCCTCGACAGCGCGTCCTTGATCCACGCGAGGTGCCGCTGCTCATCGCCGTAGTTGCGCTCGACGATGGCGCGCGCCTCGGTCGTGAGCGTCTCGTCCAGCGCCGCCTGGTACTGCCGGTTCGTGAGCTCCTCGTTGCCGCGCATCGCGAGCAGCGCGCTCTGGTCTCCCATGCTCGTGATCGCCGTGAACCCTTCGATGAGCTTGCCCTTGAGGTCGCGGGTCTGCGCCGGGATGCCGCCGAGCGACGCCACATGCGCGCTCAGATCCACCACGTGACGCCCGTGATCGTCCCTGAACCTCGCGAGCATCTCCCTTGTATGAGCGTGCTCGCACGCCTCGATGGCCTGGTCGTAAGCGGCGATCGCGTCGCGATCGAGCTGGATGAGATCGTTGAGCACCTCGATGACGTCTCTCGCCATGATCGACACTCCTTCCGGGGTCGCGCTCCGCGCACGGTCCCCCTCACCGACCACCTTGGGCATTTGCGCGGGGACGCAAGCCGTGCGCAGGCCGCGAGCCGAGCCGGGCGCCGCCCTGGTCGCGCTCGGCTCGACGCCCCGCGGGGGCCGCGGCTGGCGGCCGGGAGCGGCGGTCCGGCGGCGCTATCGGCCCGGCAACCTCGACCTGGCACGGACCGTGAACCCTGTCGGGAAACCCTGACAGCTTCCGTGGACCGGCGCGGCCAGCGCCGGCGCCGCGGGGAGATGGGATGTGCCTATGAAACGCTCTCTTGGCGCCTCGATCCGCGGCGCGCTCGCGCTGCTCCTCGTCGTCGCCTCGGCGGCGTGCGCCGAGGGGCTCGCGAACGCGCCCAGCATCAACCGCGAATGGACCCCGGACGACCGCGAGCACGACGCCATCGCGAACGGCCCGCGCTCGTGCCCGAGGGAAGGCCAGGATCCGCTCGCGCCCCCCGGCGAGCAACGCGAGATCTGTCCCAAGGTCGCTCCGCCGACGATGCCCAACATCGCCGCCTCGCCCTGACCGCCGGTGGCGCGCCGGAGAACGCCTCCGGACGCGCCCGCTCGCGCGGGCGCAGGAGCTCGCCCCGAGCGCAGCAGCCGAGAGGCCCTCCTCATGCAGTGAGCCGGACGCACACGGCTGTGCTCGCCACAGAAAGGCAGAATGTCCCGGCTGAGGCGAACTGCCTCATGCAGCAGGATCGATCGCCTGGGGCTCTCGTCCCTCTTACAGCTCGGGCGCGCCGGCCTCCGCCGTCGAGCCGGCCGTCGAGGGGCGGCTCCGCGGCTCGCCGGAGGGGCACTCGCGGAGCCCGGTGGTCGCGGCGGCGGGGGTGGACTGGCGGGTCCGGCGATGCTGCGGCGCGGCCTTTATCGTGACGGGCTGCTCGATGAGCTCCGGCGCGAGCGCGCCGCTGGCGGGGACGAAGCGCGGCTCGCCGGGCTTGCGATCCTCGGCCACCTTCCACGTGCGCGGCACCGCCCTCAGTCCGACGGGGTAGAAGGTGAGCCCCTCGCTGTGGACGTGAATCCGCAAGAAGTTCTTGTAGTCCTCGATCTGGAGCGCCGAGAACGCCTCGTTCCCGTGCCGCCGCGCGAGGTTGAGCGAGATCAGGAGATAGACGCCCATCAGCGTCGATCCGACCACGGCGCCGGTCACGCCGACGAAGAGCATCACGCCGACGAGGCTCCACATGGACTGGAGATCCCAGACCTCGACGCCCAGCAGCGCGGCGCCGGCGTAGGCGAGCCCCAGCGCGGCCGCGAGGTGCCCGAGCGCGTGGAGCGAGCCGGCGAGGTAGCGATACCAGCTCTTGTGCGTGTCGGTGAAGACGATGAACACGAGCAGGACGACGAGGACCCACGCGACGGCGCCCGGACCGGGGCGGGGCAGCGTCAGCGAGGAGAGCATGTAGACGAAGGCAGCGGCGGGCCAGAAGCCGAGGTTGTACCGGGCGAACAGGAGGTTGCGCCAGGTGAGCCGGCGCGACTCCGACTCTGACGGAAACGAGGCCTTCAGGGTATAGGGGCGCTCGTCCGCGCCCTCGCCGGAGCGGACCACCGCGACCGGCTCGCCGTGGGTCGGGTGGAGGAACGCGCCGCCGCCGCCGGCGATGATGTTCTGCCGGCCGTCCGCGGACTCGTGGCGTCGATAGTGGTGCAGATCTCCGGCGATGCGCGCGACGACCTCGACCCCGGGCCGCGCGACCTTGAGCTGCTTCTCGAAGAACGCGAGGTTGTTCTGGAGATCGGTGCTGTAGAGGGCGCCCTTCACCCAGTCGGGCTCGGCGGTGCAGAGGACCACGCGATCGCCGTCGCGCATGTCGTGCCTCGCCAGCTTGCAGAAATACTCGATCTGCGGTTGATCGATGTCGGACTCCAGGTGGATGTCCACGCCGAGCAGCCAGAAGCCGTGGGGGAGCCTCAGCGCGAAGTAGCTCCGCGACTGGAGCGTCTTCCACGCGCCGAGCGTGCGCTTCTGGCCGAAGAGGCGCATGAAGCTCATCAGCCCGTCGTACCAGTCGTGGTTGCCGGGGATCGCGAACAGGTGCGGCGCCTCCTTCACGTCGGCCTTCGGGAGCGCAGCCGCGTAGGGCTCGACGAGGCGCGTCCAGTACGCCTGGCGCGTGGCCGAGGGGTACACCTGGTCCCCGCCCATGATCAGCACCTCTCCGCGCGTGGTCTCGCGGCCGCCGAGCGAGATCGTCGGCCGGGCGAGCAGGCTCGCGATCGCGTAGGTGGGGTTGAAGCCGTCGCCCATGTCCGCCACGTAATCGATCCAGATCTCGTCGCGCGGGAGGCCGTTTCGGACGGCATAGTCGAAGGGCGGCTGCGGTCCGGCGATCGCCTCGATGAGCCGGAAGTCGCCGCGCGCGCCCATCAGGTGGGAGACGGCCATGTCGAGCGCAGAGCGGGCCAGCTGGAAGGGGCTGTACCAGCTCGTCATGGAGCTCGCCTGGAGCCTCTCGAGCTGCTCGTGATCCGGGCGATCGGTCATCTATCCCCTCCCCGTCGCTCGACGCTATCACCGCCGGAGCGCGGCGTCGCCTCCGCCCCGCGAGCCGCCACGCTGCGCGGCGGCATCGTTGTCAATCGCGCGACGCGAGCTCACCCGGGTAAGCCGGACGACCCGGGAGGTCGCGGCGGCGGCGCGCGATCAGGCGCCGTCCTTGAGGCAGCTGGCGAGCTCGCTGAGGAGCTTGTCGGTCGCCTCCAGCCCGCTCGT
>JAICEP010000760.1 GCA_025924095.1 Sorangium sp. | reverse complement strand
CTCGGCTGGATCCGCCCAGGCTGACGACGGCTTCGACCGGCGCCGCGACGGCTGTGCTCTCGGCCTCCCTTGCCCGCCGCGTCGAGGCGCTGCCCGCCGCCCCCGAGGTGGCCTCCTCCGCGCTCTTCCGTCGCGCGCCGCTCGCCGCTCCCCAGCGCAGCGCCCACGTCCCGCCGAGCGCCGCGCCGCCGCGTCCTGCGCGTCCGCGCTCCTCTGCGGCGGCCGTCCCCGGCGGGCCGCGCTAGGCGCTCCGGGACGCGTCTTCCTCGGCTGCGGCCTTCTCGGCTGCGGCCTTCTCGGCTGCGGCCTTCTTTTCCTCGGCGAGGTCGCGCGCCTTGCGCGCCTCCTGCGCCGCGCGGATGGCCGACAGCGGGCCGCGCGCGTCGTGGTGCGTCCGTTCGGTTTCCGCTCGGGGCTCGCTTCCGTTCGCGATGCGCGCGCCGGTCATCACCTCGAAGTACCCGGACTCGCTCCAGACGGCGCCGAGCGTGTGCGCGACCTCCGCGCCCTCCGGCCCGAAGTACCCGATCGCGCCGCCGTAGACCCACCGTGGCCCGGCCTCGAGGCTGCGGCTGATGGCGCTCGCGCGCGCTGCCGGCTGGCCGACGGCGCTGCCGCCCGCGAGGGCGGCGCGCAGCGCCTCGACGGGCGACGCCTCGCCGGGGCGCGGCCCGGCCGACGGATCGCGCTCGACGCGGACGAGCGTCTCCCCCGAGGTCCCCGCGATGGTGAGCCCCGGCGCGAACGGCGACTCGGCGAAGTCGACGAAGTAGAGGTGCGTCGACGGCGCGAGCACCCGCAGCGCGCGGTACACGTCGAAGGGATCTGCGCCCCGGAGCGGCGCCCGGAACCTGCGGGCGAGCACGACCTCCGTCGCCTCGCCGGCCGTGATGCGCTGGCGCGCGGCGGCCACCTGCGCCGCGTAGCGCTCGTCGCTCACCGGCGTCTCGAGGTGCTCCGGCAGGGCCTCCGGATCGAGCGCGGGCAGGCTCTGCTGCTCGGGCCCGTGCGCCATCTCCCACGCGCAGCGGTTCACCGCGCCCTGCGATTGGCCGGCGAGGGTCATCGTCTGCGCCACGCTGTCGAACACGACAACGGTCGCGTCCTTCAGCACCCGTCCGAGGTACATCTCCTCGGGCCACGGCTCGATGCCCATGAGCTGGTGCACGGTGTCGTACGAGAGGAAGCCGACCCATGCCTGGCAGACGCGGGCAGCCAGATCGCTCGGCGGGCCCGACGCTGCCGGCTGGCCGAGCCCCTCGGCCAGCGTCGCGAACGGGTCGAACCCGCTCGGGAGGAGGCTCTCGGTGCGCGCCCGGTATCCGAGGATCGCGTAGCGGCCCCAGCGTTCACCGGAGACGGCGGACTCGAGCAGGAACGATGATCGGCCCGGCGACTGGGCGCGGAGCGCGGCGTAGGCGCGGACCGGTGTGATGTGATCGGCCGGGAGGGTGCGGGTCACGACGGAGCTCATCGCGGCCGAGCCTACACGACGTTGCGCCGCCCGGCGAAGGAGGGCAAGGTACCCGGAGGAACACGGTGCGAAGCGCGATCGCCCTCTCCTCTGTCCTCTGCCTGGCCGCTTGCGGCGGCGCTCAGCCCGCCGCGGCGGACGCGCGCACCACCGTCGTCTCGCTGCGGAAGATCGACTGTGAGGCGTGCGGCGCCGAGCTCGTCGCGGATCTCCGCGAGCGCCCCGGCGTCTACACGGCCACCTTCGACAAGCGCCGCGCCGAGATCGCCGTGACGGCGTCGAGCTCGTTCGACGTCGCCGGCGCCGTGAAGCGGCTCGCCGCCGACGAGGGGTTCGAGGCGGTGATCGGCCGCGGCAAGGGGCAGTACCTCGGCTGGGCGACGTTCCCCGAGGGGGCGGACGCCCGGACGATCGCCGACGGTGGCGCGGACGTCCCCGATCTCGGCGTCCACATCGCTCCGGGCAAGGTCACGGTCATCGACTTCGCGGCGAGCTGGTGCCTGCCCTGCCGCAAGCTGGACGCGCACATGGCCGAGGTGCTCGGGGCTCGCCGGGACGTCGCCTACCGCAAGCTCGACATCGTCGACTGGGACACCCCGCTCGCCCGGCGCTACCTGAAGCAGGTCTCGAAGCTGCCTTACGTGATCGTCTACGACCCGACCGGCGCGCAGGTGGACGCGTTCGTGGGCCTCGAGATCGACAGGCTCGACGCGGCGATCGAGCGCGGCGCGCGGCGTTGACGCGGCGTGGATCTCGGCGCCTGCCCGGGCGTGCGGCGGGTCGGCGGAGGGCGGAGAGCCGCGCGTGGCGGCTCCGGCATCGCCCCTCGCGGATCAGTAGTGGCCGAAGAGGTCCTGGATTCGCGACTCGAGCGCGACGGCGATCTTGTAGAGCGACGAGATGGACGCCGACGACTCGGCGCGCTCGATCTGCGAGAGCAGCGACACGCTGAGCCCTGTGCGGCGCGCCATCTGCTTGAGCGTCAGGTCCTTGTCCTTGCGGAGGTTCCTGATCGTGTCGCCGATGACGCGGTGGAGCTGCTCTTCGGGCGTCCGCGCGAGGCCCTTCTTGCGCATGACGCGGGCGAGCACCTCGCGGAACTCGTCCACGTTGAACGGCTTCTTGATGTAGTCGACCGCGTCGAGCTTCATGGACGCGACGGCGCTCTCGAGGTTGGGGAAGCCGGTGAAGATGACGACGGCGATGTCGTTGTCGACCTTGCGGATGCGCTTGAGCACCTCGATGCCATCGAGCTTCGGCATCATCAGGTCGAGGATGATGAGGTGGTAGCCGCCCGCGCGGACCTCGTCTTCCACGGTCGTCGGATCGCCCAGCGTCTTGACCTGATAGCCGTCGCGCTCGAGCAGCGTCTGCATGTAGTCACAGATCGCCCGGTCGTCGTCGACGATCAGAATGCGTACAGCGGGAAGCTCAATTGCCACCTGTTCCTCCTCTCACGTACGACCGCCGAAGTCGGTCGCTCTTGTCTCACGTGCGACCGCAGAAGCCGGTCGCTCTTGTCCGTTCTGGAAGGGGCCGCACAGGCGGTCCCTGACTCCACGTTGCCCGAGCAGGCGCGAGGCCCTGACCGGCGCCCCAGGCACCTCGCTCTCTGCTTCCTATCGGCAACATCGGGATTCCAGTGACACTTTAACACGACCTGAGCAAGGTGGAGACGGGAGTTTTTTCTTGCGCTCCACCGATTCTTGGCTTCGTGAAACGTCCGGGGCGCCGGATAGGCGCCAAAGGGCCGTGTTTCCGGCCATTTCCCGCCATTTGTCCGGGCTGTGGTGTGCCGTCGTTCGGGGGAGCGGGGGCTGCGCCGGTGGGGTCCTGATTTAATTCGTCTTGACAGGAGGCTCGCTCTTGGCGATGTTGCGCGCCCGCTGTTCAGCGGGCGTTGCTTCGCGGCAGCGTACGGGGCGTAGCGCAGCCTGGTAGCGCACTCGGTTCGGGACCGAGGAGTCGGAGGTTCAAATCCTCTCGCCCCGACTCATTTCTTCGCATGTTGACAGGTAGAATCGCCGCGGGACGGCCCTTGCCGTCCTCGCTGGCGTCCCTGTCGTGGATGCCCGACAGGAGCCCCTCGCCGGGGCGTTCGCTCGGAGTGCGCAAGGACCACGGAGGTCCCTGCTCGCCGCGAGAACGCCGGTCCGAGGCGCTCGTTCGGTAGGCGGTAGGCCCGAGGAGGCCCTCCGCCTCGGACGACCTGGAGCCCGGCCGCTACCCCGTGCGTCCGGCCAGG
>JAICEP010000759.1 GCA_025924095.1 Sorangium sp. | reverse complement strand
GTCGACTTCTGGATGAACCTCGGCGTCGACGGTCTCCGCCTCGACGCCGTGCCCTATCTGTTCGAGCGGGAGGGAACCAACTGCGAGAACCTGCCCGAGACGTTCGCGTTCCTGAGCGAGCTGCGCGCGCACGTCGACGAGAAGTACGAGAACCGCATGCTCCTGGCGGAAGCCAATCAGTGGCCCGAAGACGCCGCCCGCTACTTCGGCGACGGCGACGAGTGCCACATGAACTTCCACTTCCCGCTGATGCCCAGGATGTTCATGGCGGTGGAGCTCGAGGACAGCTTCCCGATCGTCAACATCCTGAAGCAGACGCCCGTGGTCCACGAGACCTGCCAGTGGGCGACGTTCCTCCGGAACCACGACGAGCTGACGCTCGAGATGGTGACCGACGAGGACCGGGACTACATGTACCGCGTCTACGCGCAGGAGCACACGGCGCGGATCAACCTGGGCATCCGGAGGCGGCTCGCCCCGCTCATGAAGACGCGGCGCAGGATCGAGCTGATGAACGGGCTGCTCTTCTCGCTGCCGGGGACGCCCGTCCTCTATTACGGCGACGAGATCGGGATGGGCGACAACATCTATCTCGGCGACCGCGACGGCGTGCGCACGCCGATGCAGTGGAGCGCGGATCGGAACGCCGGCTTCTCCCGGGCGAACCCGCAGAAGCTGTACCTGCCGATCATCATCGACCCCGAGTACCACTACGAGGCGATCAACGTCGAGGCGCAGCAGCAGAACCCCGCCTCGCTCCTCTGGTGGATGAAGCGGCTCATGACCCTGCGCAAGCAGCACAAGGTGCTTGGCCGCGGCACGATCGAGTTCCTGCACCCGGACAACAGCAAGGTGCTCGCGTTCATCCGCGCGCACGGGGACGAGCGGCTGCTCATCGTGGCGAACCTGTCGCGGTACGCGCAGTACGTCGAGCTCGATCTCGCGCGCTTCGAGGGCATGGTGCCTGTCGAGCTGTTCGGCAGGAGCCGTTTCCCGGAGGTCACGAGCCGCGGCTACTCCCTTTCGCTCGGGCCGCATGACTTCTTCTGGTTCGCGCTGGAGCCCGCGACGCCGGCGGCCTCCGCGGGCGAGAGCCAGGCGGCGCCCGCGATCTCGACGAAGGGCTCGTGGCGGGCGCTGCTCTCCCCCGACGGGCGCAGGGCGCTCGAGCCGGCGCTCGGGAAGTTCATCGCGGCACGTCGCTGGTTCCGCGGCAAGGCGCGCACCCGGCGCGCCACGACGCTCGCGGACGTCGTCCCGATCGTGCGCAACGAGCAGGCGGTGGCGGAGCACTACCTCCTGCTGGTGCGCATCGAGTACACGGACGGCTCGCCGGAGACGTACGTCGTGCCGGTCGGCTTCGCCACGGGCGAGCACGCGCGGGCGCTCGCGACGCGCACGCGCCACGCGGTGATCGCGGACGTCACGGTGCGCGATCCGGACCCGGAGAGCGCGGCGTCGCCCGAGGGCGTCCTGTACGACGCGCTGACCACCCCGGAGTTCGCCGCGCTGATCCTCGCCGCGATCCGGGCGCGGGGCGTCGCGACGGGCGCCGCCGGCGAGCTCCATGCCCTGCCGCTCGGGACGACGCTCGAGGCGCTCGGCGCGGAGGGCGAGCTCACGGCGCGCATCGCCGAGAGCGAGCAGAGCAACACGACCATCATTTACGGCGACAAGCTGCTCCTCAAGATCTTCCGGCAGGTCGAGGAGGGCATCAACCCGGAGATCGAGATCGGCAGGTTCCTGACGGACCAGCAGTTCCCCGCGACGGCGCGGCTCGCCGGGGCGATCGAGTACCAGGGCCGCGGTCGCGAGACGACCACGGTGGCGATGCTGCAGGAGTTCGTGCAGAGCCAGAGCGACGCCTGGAAGACCACGCTCGAGTCGCTGAACCGCTTCTTCGAGCGGGTGCTCGCCGACGAGGAGTCGGTGAAGGGGAGCGCGCCGCCCATGCCGGCCGGCACGCTCGTCGACGCGTCGCGCGCGACGCCTCCCCCCGTGGTGAACCAGCTGATGGGCACCGATCTCGTGCGGATGCGGCTGCTCGGCGAGCGCACCGCGCAGCTTCACCTCACGCTCGGGAAGGAGAGCAAGGATCCTGCGTTCGGGCAGCAGCCGTTCACGACGCTGCACCAGCAGTCGCTGTTCCAGTCGGCGCACGGCATGCTCTCGCGCACCTTCACCGTGATCCGGAAGCGCGAGCGCGCGCTCCCCGAGAACGTGCGCGAGCACGCGGCGGCGCTGCTCGCGCGCGAGGCCGAGATCAACGCGAAGCTCCAGCAGATCCTGTCGCGGAAGTTCAACGTCACCCGCATCCGCTCGCACGGAGATTTCCACCTCGGCCAGGTGCTCTCGACGGGCGACGACTTCATCCTGATCGATTTCGAGGGCGAGCCGGCGAGGCCGCTCAGCGAGCGCCGCTACAAGCGGTGCCCGCTCCGGGACGTGTCGGGGATGCTGCGCTCGTTCGACTACGCCGGCGCCTCGGCGCTCCGGGACAGCCGCATCCGGCCGGAGGACGTCGCCGTGCTCAAGCCGTGGACCGACGCCTGGGTGGCCTGGGTCTCCGCGAGCTACCTCGCGGGCTACCTGGAGACGATCGCGCGCGCCCAGGCCACGGCAGAGGCGCGGACCGACGACTGGGCGCCGTTCGTGCCCGCGAGCGACGCCGACACAGTGCTCCTGCTCGACTTCTACATGCTCGAAAAGTGCATCTACGAGGTCGGCTACGAGCTCAACAATCGGCCCGACTGGCTGGACATCCCGCTGCGCGGGCTGGAGCAGCTGATTACGCCCAAGGCGTAATCCACGACCTGCCCCCTCCTCTTTCTCTCCGTTCAGCCGGTCAGAACGCATCGGGCGCGCCCTGCCGAGCGCGCGCCCGACGTACAGCGCTCGCGGAGACCTGAGGGAGGCGCGCGGTGCGGCTCGGTGCCCCGAGCCCGCCCGCGTCGCGCCGCGCGGACGTATCCGGCGGCGCTCGCATCGGGGCTCGACAGGGGAAGGTGCTTTGGTGTGGAGCGATTGGCCCGCTCGACAGGCGAAGAGTCGAGTCGTGCGGCGGCTGTCTCTGCTAGGCTGCCAGCCTGCGCGGCCGACGGACAGCCCCAGGAGCGCGGTTGACCTGAACCTCGGGCCAGGAGGTCCTACCCAGTGAGCACGATGTCGCAACTCGGCTTGGGACTGCGCATTGCCGCCGCTCTTCTGATTTTCTCATCCAATGTACACGCCGAGCCCGCAAATAATGACGCGGTGACCCGCTTGCGTGCGCAGGCGAACGCCGCGCAGGCGGAGGGTCGTTTCGCCGAGTCGCGGGAGCTCTGGGAGGCGATCTGGAAACTGGAGCGCTCGCAGGTCGCCGCCTGCAATATCGGGGCGCTCGCCTACCGGATCGGCGACGCGCCCGCTGCCGTGCGCTGGCTGTCGCTCTGCAAGGAGATCATGCGGCCGCCGAGCACGCCGGAGGAGCGCGACCTCTACGAGTCGCGGATCTTCGACCTGGCGCGCGCGCGCCAGCTCGTCGGCGAGCTCCGCATCGTCCTCCCTGCCGGGGCGACCTGCACCATCGACGGCGAGCAGGTCTCGGTCGAGCGCGACAAGACGATCCCCGTCAACCCGGGGCGCCACGCCGTGGTGGCAACGCTGAGCGGCGCCGCCGTCCGGGTCGACGTCGATGTCCGCCGCGGGGAGATCCGCGACGTACGGCTCGATGTGACGGCTCC
>JAICEP010000758.1 GCA_025924095.1 Sorangium sp. | reverse complement strand
CGGGCCGAGGCCAGAAGCGCGCTTGCTTGCTCGATCGACATCAGGCGCGCAGTCTACCCCGCGCCGGCCGTGATCACACGCTCTTGCCGTCGAATTTCATTGTCTTGAGAGAATCGATGTCGACGTCGTCCAGACAGCGGACGTTGATGGCGCACATCTCTTTCCCGTCCGGCCCGATTCCCCGTGCGAACGACTCGATGCCGCAGACCGAGCAGAACATGTGGTGGATGACCTTCTTGTTGAACTGGTAGTCGGTGAGGAAGTCTCCACCCTCCTTGAGCGTGAACTGGTCCGCCGGCGTGAAGGCCAGGACCACGCCCAGCTTCGAGCAGCGCGAGCAGTTGCACACGCCCACTGGAGCGCTCAGGTCCGCCTTCACGTCGTAGCGAACCTTCCCGCAGTGACATCCACCTGTATAAGTCTTGAGCTCCGTCATGGGCGCATGGTGCCACAGGCGGCCGGTCGCGTGCCGCAAAAACACGAACCGCCGCGGCGCCCCGCGCTGCAGCGGCAGGTCGCCGGCGCCGGGCTCCGGCGTCATGCATTGCCTTCTGTCGAAAACTTTTCTCGGTGTCCGGGCTGACCGAGCGACCCCGCCTCTCGGCGCGGGGCCGGTATCTCGCCTACTGCTCCTCGTAGTTCCAGGTCAGCCCGCCATCGACGAAGTACGTCGAGCCCGTCACGTAATCGGCGTCCGCCGAGGCGAGGAACACGGCGAGCCCGGCCACGTCCTCCGGCTTTCCCAGGCGGCCGAGCGGGATCTGCCCGAGCAGCGCGCTCAGCTTGTCGCGATCCTTGAGCAGGTCGGCGTTGATCTCCGTCGCGATCGCGCCCGGCGCGATGGCATTCACGGTGATCCCGGTGCCGCGCAGCTCCACCGCCAGCGTCCGCGTGAGCATGCGGACGCCGCCCTTGCTGGCGCAGTACGCCGCGAAGTTGGGGAAGGGGAGATCCTCGTGCACCGAGCTGATGTTGATAATCTTGCCGGGGCGCCCCGCCTCGCGCAGGTGACGGACCATCGCCTGGCTCCCGAAGAACACCGCTTTGAGATTGGTGTTCACGACCTGATCGTAGTCCTCCTCGGTCACCTCCCAGAATGGCGCCCGCTTCTCCAGCCCCGCGTTGTTGACAAGCACGTCCAGCCGGCCGAAGCGCGCGACAACGTCCTGGATCAGCTGCTGTACGCTCTGGACGGAGGCGACGTCGACGGCGAACAGATGAGCTCGCCGTCCGGCGGCCTCGACCTCTGCCCGGGCTTCCTCGGCGCCTTCCTTGCTCTTGTGGTACGTGAGCGCCACGTCGGCGCCCTCGCGGGCGAAGCGAACAGCGATGCTGCGGCCGATGCCCCGGCTGCTGCCGGTGACAAGCGCGATCTTGCCTTGCAATCTCATGGTGACCTCCTGTCTCCACGGGTCGTGCCCCCGCGCCCCGCCGCGAGGGCGCGCGAAGCGTGACTCCCCACTTCCCGCGATCCGCTCGCGCCCTTCAGCTCGCTGCTCCTCTCGGGCGTGGGCCTCTCGCCGACCCTGCCTTCTCTAGCATGTTCGTGTCGCAGGCCCCAGCAGCGGTTCAGCGGGCTCAGCGGGCTCAGCGCGGGCGGGCTGCCCAGGCGCTGCCGGGCTCATCGGGGCAGGTCTCCTCGGGCAGGTGAGGAAGTGTGACAGGGCGTCATGCACATGTATTGTATACGGAGAGCCATGCAGGACAGCCACCACCCCGGGGCCGCCCGGCCCGGCGACGCGCCGTTCCTCGCCGGCGACGGTGAGATGGCGCAGCTCATGCGCGGTCTCGACTGGTCGCTCACCCCGGTCGGCCCCGTGGACGGGTGGCCGCAGAGCCTGCGCACGGCGGTCAGCATCTGCCTCGCGTCACGGCACCCCATCGAGATCTGGTGGGGGCCCGAGCACGCTCGCCTCTACAACGACGCGTACCGCCCCATCCTCGGCGCGACGAAGCACCCGCAGTTCCTGGGCCGCCCGGGGCGCGAGTGCTGGAGCGAGATATGGGACGTCATCGGCCCGATGCTCGACGGGGTGCGCGCCACCGGGCAGGCGACGTGGTCCGAAGACTTCCAGTTGATCCTCTCGCGCAATGGCTATCAAGAAGAGACGTACTTCACGTTCTCCTATGCTCCTGTCCTGATCGAGGACGGCACCGTCGGAGGCATCTTCTGCGCTTGCGCCGAGACGACGGGGCGCGTCCTCAGCGAGCGCCGCCTCCGGGCGCTGCGCGCCCTCGGCGCCCAGGCCGCCGCGGCGGCGATGGTCTCGCCGGAGGAGACCCTCGCCCGCTCGGTGAGCACGCTCGCCGAGAGCTCCGCGGACGTGCCGTTCGCGCTTGTGTACATGATCGAGCCGGGCGGGGCGGCGGCCCGCCTCGCGGCGGCCGAGGGGCTCTCTCCCGGCGGCCGGGCGAGCCCCGAGCGCCTCCCGCTCGCGGAGGACGGCGGCAGCTGGCCCCTCGCGGACGTCGCGCGGGGCCGCCGGTGCCTGCGCGTCGACACCCCCGCCGAGCGGTTCGGCGAGCTGCCCGGCGGCCCGTGGCCCGAGCCCTGCCGCGAGGCGGTCGTGCTGCCGCTCTCGCGGTCCGGGCAGGCCGCGCTCCAGGGCTTCCTCGTGGTCGGCGTCAGCCCGCGCCGCGCGCTCGACGCCGCCTACAGCGACTTCTTCGAGCTCGCGGCCGGCCACATCGCCACGACGATCTCCGGCGCCCGGGCCTACCAGGAAGAGCGCCTCCGCGCCGAGGAGCGGGCCGAGCTGCTCGCGCGCGAGCAGGCGGCGCTCGCCGAGGCCGAGCGGCACAGGTCGCGCCTCGAGACGCTGTTCATGCAGGCCCCGGCCGGCATCTGCGTCCTGCGCGGGCCCGAGCACGTCTTCGAGCTCGCGAACCCCCGGTACGTGAAGCTCATCGGCGATCGCGACGTCCTGGGCAAGCGCCTGCGCGACGCGCTGCCCGAGGCGGAGCCGGCGGTCGTCCCGCTGCTCGACCGCGTGTACGCCACGGGCGAGCCGCTCTTCGGCGACGAGTTCCCGGTGATGCTCGCGCACGGCGGCGACATCGAGGAGCGCTTCTTCAACTTCATCTACCAGCCCATCTACGACGCTCTCGCCCGGGTCGAGGGCGTCGCCGTGCTCGCCTTCGAGGTGACCGACCAGGTGCGCGCGCGGCGGCGCGCCGAGCAGCTCGCCCACGCGCTCGCGATCACGAACCAGGATCTCGACCAGTTCGCCTACGTCGCCTCCCACGACCTCAAGGCGCCCCTCCGGGGCATCGCGAGCCTGTCGGAGTGGATCGAGGAGGGGCTCGCCGACAAGATGAACGACGAGGCGCGCCAGCAGATGCGCATGCTCCGCGGCCGCGTGCACCGCCTCGAGGCGCTCATCGAGGGCATCCTCAGCTACTCGCGCGCGGGGCGCATCCGCGACAAGCTCTCGCCCGTCGACGTGGGCGCGCTCATCGCCGATTGCATCGAGCTCCACGCGCCGCCTCCCCAGACGCGCATCGTCGTCGGCGACGGCATGCCGACGCTCCTCGCCGAGCGCGTGCCCGTGCAGCAGGTGTTCATGCACCTGATCGGCAACGCGCTGAAGCACGCGCGCCGCGCCGACGCCGTCATCGAGATCGCGTGCGCCGACGTGGGGGAATTTTACGATTTCACGGTAAAGGACAACGGTCCCGGGATCCCGCCGCAGTTCCAGGAGCGCATCTGGGGCATCTTCCAGACGCT
>JAICEP010000757.1 GCA_025924095.1 Sorangium sp. | reverse complement strand
GCGAGGGTCGCCGAGAAGGAGGTCGAGCTGCAGACGGGCGCTCCGGGGCAGGTGGACGTCGGCGTGGAAGAGCTCAACGAGGGATCGATCGTCCTGCGTATCAGCGCGCGCGTGCCGCCCGGCAAGAACAAGGAAGTGAACGATGCGCTGCGCGGCCGCGTCGTGGAGGAGCTCTGCAAAGCTCAGGTCAGCGCGCCGCGCCCGCGTCGAGCCATCCTCATCGACAGCACGCTTTCCGTCAAAAACCCGCCCAAGCGAGAAATCGAGGAGTCCGTGCGCGTCGAGCCTTTCTCGCCCGCGAACGGCGACTGACGAGCGGTTCGTCTCGCGGCCGCGCTCAGCCCCCGAGGGCGATGCGGCGGCGCAGGGCGCCCCGTTGGATCACACCGGAGCCGCCCTCGGCGGGGAGACAGGCGGAAGCTATCAAAATTGCTACTGTTTCTGGCGGCCGCTCGTCATCGGTCGGTGTTTCTGGCGGGATTTCTGACCGGCGGAATCAGGGGGTCTTGGCGCAGCGGAAGCCGATGCTCCAGCCGCGCGCCGTGGGAGCGCTCGGGCGGCGGTGGGCGGAGCGCACGTACTGGCTCTCGACCGTGTCCCACCCGCCGCCGCGGAGCACGCGGCGGGAGTCGTCGCAATCGTCCCTGTCGTAGGGGCAATAATGGCTCTCGGTCCACTCCCAGACGTTGCCGGCCAGGTCCAGGGCGCCGGCGGGCGATCTCCCTGCCGGCGATCGTCCGACGGGGGCAGTCGCCGGGGACGCGTCGCCGTCGTTGTACATGCGAGGCCACGGCCCCTTGCCCACCTTGTCGAGCCGCTCCGTCAGCATGCGGCTGCACTCCGGCCCGCAGGCGTTGAGGCGTTCGCCCGCGGGAGGCGCGTGGCCCCAGGGGTAGGTCCATGCGTCCTTGCCGCGCGCCGCGAGCTCCCACTCCGCCTCGGTGGGCAGCCGCTTGCCGGAGGCGGCACAGTACGCCTTCGCCTGGTGCCAATCGACGCAGTTGATGGGGTGGTCCAGCGCCTCGGGGCCGTTGCAGAACTGGCTCCAGAAGGAGCGGCCGCTGGGCGTGAGCCCCTCCGACTCGACGGTTTGCCGCGGGCGCTCGCAGGCCTCGCAGTCCGAGTAGGCCTTCGCCGTGACCTCGGTGACGTCGAGGCAAAACGGCCTCACGGTCACGCCGTGTCGCGGCGTCTCGTCGCTGGGCGTCTCCGCGTCCGCGTCGGAGCCCATCTGGAACTCGGCGTCTTCGATGAGCACCATGCCGCCCGGGCAGCCGCCCGATCCGGCCGATGGCGCGCGCAGGAAGAGGTACACCCCCGCGCCCGCCGCGCACGCGGCGGCGGCGAGCGGCACGCCGCGCCGGAGGCCCGTGGCGCGCGCGCCCGAGGGGCCCCGCGCCGCGGGCCGCTGCGCGGCGAGCGGGTGGATCACGGTGTGGCCGGCCGCGGCGTCAGGGACAGCGCCCGCCGTCCCAGGGGCGCCCGCGAGCGCGCCGGATGCCACAGGCTCTCTCGCGAGCGCGCCCGCGCCGTGGGGCGCGCCCCGAAGATCGACCGGCGCGGCCACGGTCGTGGCGAACGCGGCAGGGTGATGGCGGCCAGCGGGCGCGTCGATCTCCACGATCTCCGCGCTCCGGGCCTCCAGGCCCGGGAAGGCCTCGACCATCTCGCGCGCCGACTCGAATCGGCAGCTCGGATCGACGGAGAGCGCCTTGGCGAACCAGTCGTCGATCGACGCCGGCAGGTCCGGCCTCTGCTCGGTGGCGGGGCCGAACTTCCCCTTCAGGACCGCCGCGCCCACGGCGACGAACGAGCTGCCCTGGAAGGGCTGCGCGCCGGTCAACGTCTCGTAGAGGACGACGCCGAGCGACCAGAGATCCGAGCGGAGATCGACGTCCTTGCTCCCCTCGAGCTGCTCGGGGCTCATGTAGGGAGCCGATCCGATCACCATCCCGGTCTCGGTGAGCGCGGGGTTCGCCGCCGGCACCGCCGCGTCGCCCGCCATCTTCGCGACGCCGAAGTCGAGCACCTTGACGAAGAGCGGAACTCCTTTGCCCCCGTCCGTGATGAAGACGTTGTGGGGCTTGATGTCGCGGTGCACGATGCCGTGCTCGTGGGCGCACTCGAGCGCGCTCCCCACCTGCCGCACGAGCGACCTCGCGGTGGCGAAGCTGAGGCGGCCGCCGCGCTCGAGGAGCTCGGCGAGCGAGAACCCGCGCAGGAGCTCCATCACGAGGTACGGCACGGCGCCGTCGACGGCCCCGTAATCCATGACCTGCACGACGTGCGGGTGCGCGATCCGCGCCGTGGCCCTCGCCTCCCGGTGGAAACGCGCGACGAGGGCAGGGCTCTCCGCCGCCCGCTCGGGGCGGATGAACTTCACCGCGACGTCGGTGTCGAGGGCGAGGTGCCGCGCCGCCCACACGACCCCCATCCCGCCCTGCCCGAGAGGCCTCAGCAGGTGCAGCTTGTCCGCGATCACGGCGTCGGGTCGGAGCTCCACGAGGACCGAGGCGATGGTACCACCGGCGCGCCGACGGCTGCACCGCGGGACCTGCCCTCGTGACCCTGGCCGTCGGGGCGGTTGATCCCGGCGCGCTCCCGGGGTGCGATCCGCTCCCCCCGCGATGCGCCAGATCCTCCACATCGACATGGACGCGTTCTTCGCGTCGGTCGAGCAGCTGGACGACCCGTCGCTGCGGGGCCGCCCGGTCCTGGTCGGCGGCGCCTCGCGGCGCGGCGTCGTCGCGGCCGCCTCGTACGAGGCGCGCCCCTCCGGCGCCCGCTCGGCGATGCCGATGGCCGAGGCGATCCGCCGCTGCCCGCAGGCGGTCGTCGTGCCCGTGCGGCACGCCCGCTACGCCGAGGTGAGCGCGCAGATCTTCGGGATCTTCCGCCGCTTCACGCCGCTCGTCGAGGGGCTGTCGCTCGACGAGGCGTTCCTCGACGTGACCGCGAGCCGCGCGCTCTTCGGCGAGGGCGCGGCGATCGCGGCGCAGATCAAGCGCGCCATCCGCGACGAGCTCGGGCTCACGGCCTCGGCCGGGGTCGCGTCGTGCAAGTTCGCCGCGAAGATCGCGAGCGATCTGCAGAAGCCCGACGGCCTCGTCGTGGTCCCCGAGGACATCGCCGCCTTCCTCGCGCCGCTGCCGCTCGAGCGCATGTGGGGCGTGGGCCCGCGCGCGGCCGAGCGCCTCCGCGCGGCGGGGCTCGCGACCGTCGGCGACCTCGCGCGCTGCCCGGCGCCGCGCCTCCACGAGCTCCTCGGCCCGGCGTGGGGCGAGCACGTCCGGCTCCTCGCGGCCGGCGTCGACGAGCGCGCGGTCGTCCCGGGCCGCTCGGCGGAGTCGATCGGCGCGGAGGAGACGGTCGAGGAGGACCTCCTGGGCAGGGAGGCGATCGAGCGCTGGCTGCTCGAGCTGTCGGGCCGCGTGGCGCGGCGCCTGCTCAAGGCGGGTCTGTCCTGCCGCGCGGTGGCGGTGAAGCTCAAGTATTCGGACTTCACGCTGCGGACGCGCCAGACCCGGCTGTCCGAGCCGGTCGGGGACACCGACTCGATCTACGCGTGCGCGCGGGGGCTGCTCTCGCGATTCGACCTCTCGCGACCGGTGCGGCTCGTCGGCATCGCCGCGGGCGACCTGACGCGCCAGACCGGCGGCCCGACCCTGAGCCTGTTCCCTGTCGCCTCCGAGCGCCGCCGCCGGCTGGAGGGCGTCGTGGCGGAGGTG
>JAICEP010000756.1 GCA_025924095.1 Sorangium sp. | reverse complement strand
GGCGCCGCACGCGCCGCAGTTCTCCGGGTCGGACGCGGTGTTGACGCACTCGCCGTCGCAGTCGGTGCGCCCCCCGGCGCATCCGTCCGCCTGGCAGGCGCCGTCCTGGCAGGTCTGCCCCTCCGCGCAGGCCTCGCTACAGCTGCCGCAGTGCGCCTCGTCGTTCGCGAGGTCGACGCAGGCGTCGCCGCACGCCGTCTGGCCGCCCTCGCACGCCGAGACGCACGCGCCCGCGCTGCAGGTCTGCCCGCTCGCGCACACCGTGCCGCACGCGCCGCAGTGGCTCGAGCTTGTGCTCGTGTTGATGCAGATGCCGTCGCACTCCGTCTCCGGAGCGACGCACTGGGCCGTGGAAGGGCCGCCGTCCGAGCACGACGCCACGGAGGCGAGCGCCGCCGCGACGAGCCAGAGCAGGGTGTACGTCGGCGCGAGCCTGAAGCGCGATTTGACCTTTTTCATGAGCCTTCCCTCGGCAGAGATGCCGGCGACGGGGGGTCGAACGAGGAGCTAGCGGGGAGGATACGCTGATGGCCTTCCAGGCTGTCAATGCTTGCAGCCTCATCCCGCGCGCGGATCTCGCCGGCGCGCGCCGCGTCGCGACGGCCTCGCTCGCCTCAGGCCGGCGTCACAGCGTCACGCGTCACGGCTTCACGTCAATTGCGTGCGCGGCGCTGCCGGCGACGCGGCGCCGCCCAGGCGCGAGGCCGGCAGGAATTGCAGCAGCGTGAGCGCCTCGGCGATGTCGTCCTGGCTGATGAGACCCAGGTATCGTTCACCGTCGTACACCGCGACCACAGGGGTGCTCTTCTCGGACATGAGGTGCATGACCTCGTCGAGCGAGCGGTCCGCGCTCACGCGGGCGACGTCGCGCCGCATGACCCCGGCGACATAGGCGTTGCCCGCGCCCTCGCCGAGCGCGCGGACCACGTCGGCCCGCGTCAGGGCGCCGATCGGCTGCCCCTCGAGCAGGACGGCGAAGTCGGTCTGGTACGTCGTGAGGATGTGCTCGGCGGCGTCGCTCACGCGGTCGCAGGGCGACAGCGCGATCGCCCGGCGGTTGTAGGCCCGCCCGACGGAGACGCCGCCGAGGATCGACCTCGCGCGCTCCGTGGTCCGCTCCTGGGTGGCGCCGAAGAACACGAGCACCGAGATGAAGGCGAGCACGAGGTGGCCCGAGAGCACGGCGACGGCGAACAGGGCGACGGCGAGGACCTGCCCGATCGCTGCGGCCGCGGCCGTCGCGCGCGCGGGGCCGATGGCCATCGAGAGGCCCGCCCGGAGCACGCGCCCGCCGTCGAGGGGCAGCGCCGGGATCATGTTGAAGACCGCGAGCGCCACGTTGGCGCCGAGGAGCCAGAGGAGCGCCGTCTGCAGCGAGGGGCTCGCCCCCGCCCCGAGCGAGGGGAGCTCCGAGAGGACGCCGAGCGCGCCGGTCACGACCAGGAGGACGGCGGCGAGGACGACGTTCACGGCGGGGCCGGCGAGCGCGATGAGCAGCTCGTGGAGCGGCTTCCGCGGGCGACCCGCGAACATCGCGACGCCGCCGATGGGGAGGAGCAGGATCTCGCGCACGGTCAGCCCGAAGCGCCTGGCCACGAGGCTGTGACCGAGCTCGTGCAGGGCCACGCAGGCGAAGAGCGCCAGCATCAGCGCGGCGCCGAACAGCGCCCCCCGGGCGCCGTGGCGGTCGCTCCACTGGAGCGCCCCGACGGCGACGATGAGGCCGAAGGTCGCGTGCACGTTGACGTCGATACCGGCGACCCGGGCGACCCTGAATGACCACTTCATGGTGTCTGGCTCCTGCTGGATGCGCGCGAGCGGCGCGTCACTGCGCGGGAGAAGCCGACGACCGCGCGCGCCTGGCGGTGCGGCCGGGTCGCTTGGTCATGAGATCTCTCGATGCCTGCTCGACGATCCTTGGACCTGCGAAGCAATGCGCGTACCGGGTTTCACGGCGGCTGCGGGCCGGGCGAGCGGCGTGTCTCCGCGGCGCCTCGCCGCAGCGGGGCATTTCGCACCGGGCATTCGAGGCGAGGTGTTTGCCCGGGAACATCGAGCGGGAGAGCGCGCCCGAGCGAGGCGGGCCGCGCTCGCTCAGCCCGCGCCGCGCAGCTCCTCGTCATCGGGCTCGACCGGCTCCGGGGGCGGGATGCGGACCCGCACCGTGCGGATCTGCCGGGGGCTCGCGTCGACGATGTGGAGCTCTACCCCGCCCGGGGTCCTGAGGACGTCGCCGGGCGAGGGGATGCGCCGGGCGAGCCCCATGCAGAGGCCCGCGACCGTGGACCAGCGCACGTCGTCCGGGAGCTCGATCTCGAGCTGCCGGTTGAGCTCGTGGACCGGCATGTCGCCGGGCACGAGCGCCGACCCGTCCGGCTCGCGCCGGATCGTCTCGGCGGGGGGCGGGTGCGCCTCGTTCTCGGCGAAGATCTCGCCGACGAGCTCCTCGACGAGGTCCTCCATCGTGACGATGCCCATCATGCCGCCCTGCTCGTCCACGACGACGGCGAGCTGGAGCCGGCGCCGCTTCATCTCGGCGAGGAGGTCGACCGCCGGGATCGACGCGACGACGAAATAGGCCGGGCGCAGGATGCTCTCCAGCGAGAACTCCCCGTCGCCCCAGAGGAGCGCGAGCAGGTCCGGCATCGTGACGTAGCCGATCACGTTGTCGTTCGACCCCTCGTAGACCGGCATCCGCGTGTGGCCGTGCTCCAGCACGACGCGCTGGACCTCCTCGGCGGTCGCCTCGCGCGGGAGCGCCACGACGCGGAGGCGGGGGAGCATCACCTGGAGCGCGGTGAGCCCGGCGAAATCGAGGGCGCGGGAGGCGATCTCGCCGGCGCGCTTGTCGACCGAGCCCGCCTCGGCGGCGTCGTCGACGATCTGCTGGATCTCCTCGGGCGAGATGCGCGCCTCGACGAAGTTCGTTCGATCGCCGAAGAGCCTCAGCACCAGGTTCGAGCTCGCCGTGAGCAGCCACACGAGCGGGCGGGCGAGCGACGACAGCCCGCGGAGCGGCGCGCCGACGAGCAGCGCGTACCGCTCGGCGCTGCGGAGCGCGAGCGACTTCGGGACGAGCTCGCCGAGGACGAGCGAGAGGAAGGAGACGAGCGCGACCACCGCGGCGAGCGCGAGCTCGTCGGCCGCGTCCCCGATCCACGGCACGGCGCGGAGCACCGGCGCGAGGTCCTTCGCCAGGGTCGACCCGCCGAAGGCGCTCGCGGTCGCGCCGACGATGGTGATGCCGATCTGCACGGTGGCGAGGAAGCGCTCCGGGTTGCCCCGCAGGCGCTTCACCGCGCGCGCACGGGCGCTCCCCGACTGCACGAGCTGGTCGAGCCGCGTCTTGCGGATCGTGACCACCGCGATCTCGGCGCCCGAAAAGAAGCCGTTCACGAGCACGAGGGCCAGGATGATGAGGATTTCCGAGAGGATGACGTCTCCCTCCGAGGGGCTCCGGGGACATAGCGCGTCGCCCGCCGGCGCGGCAGCGGCGCGGAGCGCGCAGCGGACGAGGCCCGGCGAACAGCCGGGGCTGCGCCGCGCCGCGATCCGAAGACTACACTAAGGGTGAAATGTTCTGAGCGGAACAGGCGCGCGCTGGCCTGTGCGCGGCGCGGCGGGGTCACGCCGCCTTGCTGGCCCGCCGGTCCCGCACCCCCTGTGCGAGGAGCTCGAGGATCGGCAACGTGTCGTTCCAGCCGAGGCAGGCGTCGGTGATGCTCTGGCCG
>JAICEP010000755.1 GCA_025924095.1 Sorangium sp. | reverse complement strand
GCTCTCGCTGCCCCACACGCGCGCGCAGCTCGCGTGCGCGTCGTGCCACGTCGAGCAGGCGCCCTCCGCCCCGCGCGAAGCGGGCGCGCCGCGCGAAGCCGCCGCCCCGCGCGAAGCCGCCGCGGGCGCGCGCCTGGACCAGGCCTGCACGGGGTGCCACGGCGACCACGGGTCCACCCGCAGGAGCCACGCGCAGCTGCTCGCGAGCGGCGCGCTGGGCTGCGCCACATGCCACCCGATCCACCGCGGAGACCAGGGCGTCGTGTTCGACCCCTCGAGGCCGCCGGTGCGCTTCGCGCCGGGCGTCGAGGTGGAGCTCCCGCCAACGGCCTTCCGCCCGAGCCAGCCGACCACCGTCGCGATCGTCACCGCCGGGAGCTGCACGCCGTGCCACGACCTCGCCGCGCCGCGCGACCCGATCGCGCGCTGCCTCGTGGCGGCGCAGGCACCGCTCGGCGACGCCCGGCCGATCACCTGCTTCGACGAGCACCGCCCCGCCCTCCCCGAGGACGCCGCCATCCTCCGCGCCGACCGCGGCAGCAGCAGCGGCGGCCGCGGCAACAGCAGCAGCGGCGTCTGCAGCGGCCAGCACACCGAGGACCGCGCCCTCGCGTGGGACGCGGCGCGCGACGCCGCCGCGGCCTTGCCGGTCGTGACGGGCGCAGCGCCCCACGGGAACGCTCCCCCCGGCAGCGCGCTGCCCCCCGGTCGCGCCCTGCTCTGGCTGGGCGCCGGCCTCGCCGCCGCCGCCCTCGCGTTTGCGGGCGCCCGCGGCGTCCACGCGCGGCGCGCGCGGCGGCCTTCGCGCGACGCCTCGGCCGCCGAGGCGGCCTCGGCCGCCGAGGCGATGCTGCGCCCCGCGGCGCGCGTGCGCCTTCCCCGCATCGACACGACCACCTGCCTCGGCTGCTACGCGTGCGTCGACGCGTGCCCGTACGACGTGCTCGCCATCGAGCGGTACGTCGCCGTCGTGGCCCGCCCCGAGGCGTGCTGCGGCCTCACCCTGTGCGAGCAGCGCTGCCCCAACGGGTCGCTCACCATCGAGGGCGGCGCGCCCATCGCCGATCGCCCGCGCCTCGGCGACGACCTCGGGAGCCTCGACGTGCCGGGCCTGTACCTCGCCGGCGACGTCACCGGCCTCCCCCTCATCAAGAACGCCATCCACCAGGGCGCGCACGCGGCGACGCGCGTCGCGGAGGACCTGCGGCAGGCCGGCCCGCGCGGCCCCGGGCTCGATCTGATCATCGTCGGCGCCGGGCCCGCCGGGATCAGCGCCGCGCTGCGCGCCAAGGAGCTCGGCCTCTCGTTCGAGGTGATCGAGCAGGGCAGCGTGGCGCAGAGCATCCAGAGCTTCCCGCGCGGCAAGCTGGTCTTCGATCAGCCGCTCGACCTGCCCATGACGGGGAAGCTGTGGCTGAAGGAGTCGACAAAGGAGGAGCTCCTCTCCCACTGGCTCCGCATCGTGCGCAAGGAGCGGCTCCCCATCCTGCAAGATACCCGGATGGTGTCGGTCACGCGCCTCGGCTCCGGCGACACGCGCGACGACACGCGCTCCGCCGGCGAGGCCCCGCCAGGCTTCGTCGTCGTCACCGAGCCGCGCGACGGCGGGCCGCGCACCGAGCGCCGGGCGCGACGCGTGCTGCTCGCCCTCGGCCAGCGCGGCTCGCCGCGCCGCCTTCCGTGCGCGCTGTCCGCCGAGGTGGAGGGACGCGTGTACTACCACCTCGCCGATGCGCGGAGCCTCGCCGGCAGCCGGGTGCTGATCGTCGGGCTCGGCGACGTCGCCATGGAGGCCGCCATCGCGCTGTCCCGCCAGCCGGCCACCGAGGTCACCGTCGTCTATCGCGGCGGCGGGTTTAGGCGCGGGAAGACGCGAAATATCGAGGAGATACGACGACTTGCAGCCGCGTCCCGCCTCTCGCTCCGGTTCGATACCGACGTCGCCGCGCTCGCCGGAGATCCGCGCGGCGCGCTCGTGGCGACCCTCGCCTCGCCGTCGGGGGCGCTGGCGCACCCCTGCGACGCCGTGCTCGTCCTCATCGGGAGCATCCCGCCCTGGAGCGCCCTCCGCGCCGCCGGGATCCGGCCGACCGTGGAGCCGTCAGATCGTTCCGGGCCCGGCGACGTAGAAGGGCTCACGCCTGCGGTCCCTCCGCCGTGAGCCCGGCGTAAGGGCGTAAGATCGAGGGGCGCAGGCAGTTCTCTGGAGGAGCCATGAAGCCGACCCATGTCGCCCTGTTCTCCGCCCTCGGCATGATGTTCACGAGCCTCTCGGTCTACTCGCTCGCCCCGTCCGGGGGCCGGGACGCGACGGAGGTGGCCACCGAGGTGACCGCCGAGCCGCCCCGCGTGGTCCCGGAGGTGGCGGGCGGCGCCGTGGCCGCGGTCGACCCGAGCCGCTTCACCGCCGGATCCAGGCTGATGCTGGAGGGGCGCGTCGGTCACGCCCGCCTCCCCCGCTCGGCGCAGGAGACGTTCCTGAGCTTCGAGGTCCGCAGCGACGGGTCGCCCACGAAGACGCAGGCGCAGGCGAGCCTCTCGCTGGTCATCGATCGCTCCGGCTCGATGAAGGGCACCCGCCTCGCCAACGCCGTCCAGGCGGCGACGACCGCCGTGAGCCGCATGAACGACGGCGACGTCGTGTCGGTGGTCACCTTCGACACGAGGACGACCGTGGTCGTCCCGCCCACGACCGTCGGGCCGGACACGCGCGGCCGCATCCTCGCGGGCGTCCGCGGCATCTCGCTCGGCGGCGACACGTGCATCTCCTGCGGCATCGAGGAGGGCCTGTCGCTGCTCGGACAGACGGGCGGCGGCGTGAGCCGGATGCTCGTCCTCAGCGACGGCGACGCCAACCACGGGGTCCGCGACCTCCCCGGCTTCCGCGCGATGGCGCAGCGGGCGCGCGACCGCGGCGTGAGCATCACGACCATCGGGGTCGACGTCGACTACAACGAGAAGATCCTGTCGGCGATCGCGCTCGACTCGAACGGCCGGCACTACTTCGTCGAGAACGACGCCGCGCTCGCGCGCATCTTCGAGGCGGAGGCCGAGCAGCTCACCGCCACCATCGCGAACGGCGCGGAGCTCGCGATCGCTCTCGCGCCCGGCGTCACGCTCGATCGGGTCTTCGATCGCTCGTTCCGGCGGGCCGGCGACCAGGTCATCGTGCCGCTCGGCGCGTTCGCGGCGGGGGAGGTGAAGACGGTGCTGCTCAAGGTGCGCCTCGACGGCCTCGGCGGCGACGGGCGCGGCGAGTCTCGGATCGCCGACGTCGGCCTCGCTTACCGGGACCTCGTCGCGAAGACCGACGCCCGGTGCGAGGGCACGCTCGGCGTCGCGATCGCGGACCGCGACGCCGACGCGAGCGAGCTCGACGCGCTCGTCGCGGGGCGCGTGCAGCGCAGCGAGACGGCGGCGACGCTGAAGCAGGCCAACTTCCTGTTCGAGCAGGGTCGGCTCGACGAGGCGCGCAGCAAGCTCGACGCGCAGCAGCGGTCGCTGCGGGGCGCGGCCGACAAGGCGAAGCGCAGCGCGCCGGCGAGCCGCGCGAAGGACGTGGCGTCCGATTTCGAGGGCCAGCTCGCCGCGCTGGAGCGGGCCGACACGGGCTTCGCCACGCCGCCGCCGGCCGCCCCCGCGAAGCCGGGCGGCTTCGCGCAGGCCCCGGCGGCGCTGCCGGCCCCGGCGAAGTCCCGCGAGGGCAAGGCCGCCGTCCGCCGCAACGAGGCGGACGC
>JAICEP010000754.1 GCA_025924095.1 Sorangium sp. | reverse complement strand
TGGGGGTGGCTCATGGGCCCCTTCATCGACGCCTGGCTGAAGGTGTACCCCGCCGATCTCGCCGGCGCGCGGAGCCTCCTCGCGGGCTTCACGCCGCACCTCGACGAGGCCTGCGCCGGGTCGATCAGCGAGATCTTCGACGCCGAGCCGCCGTTCACGCCCCGCGGGTGCGTCGCCCAGGCGTGGAGCGTGGCCGAGGTGCTGCGCGCCTACGCCCGGACGGCCCGCTCGGCGGGCTGAGCGCCGGCCCCCGGTGGAGCGCTGTTCCTGTCTCCCTCCTCAGAACACCACGGGCACCGCCGCCGGGCCGCGGAGCAAGGCCCACTCGCCCCAGTCGATCTCGTCCGGCGAGATGTCGAGCGCGAGCCGCGGGAGCCTCCGGAGGAGGGTCGAGAGGGCGATGGCCGCCTCCATGCGAGCGAGCGTGGCGCCCAGGCAGAAGTGGATCCCGCTCCCGAAGGCGATATGCCGGTTCGGCGAGCGGCCGACGTCGAAGCGGTCGGGATCCGGAAAGTGCTCCGGATCCCGGTTCGCCGCCAGGAGCCCCGCCACGATCCCTTCTCCCGCCGGCACGCGGGCGCCGAGCAGCTCGATGTCCTCGAGCGGCCAGCGGATCGACGAGAGCTCGGCCGGCCCCTCGCAGCGCAGCATCTCCTCGACCGCGGAGCCGATGAGCCCGGGATCCCCCTCGAGCCGCCGCCGCTCCTCGGGGTGCAAGAACAGGAGCAGCGCGCCGCTCGCGATGAGGTGCACCGTGGTCTCGTGGCCCGCGACGAGCAGCAGGAACACCATGCTCGTGACCTCCGCCGGGCTCAGCTTGTGCTCCTGCTCCTCGGCGAGCAGGAGCGCGCCGATCAGGTCGTCGCGCGGGGCCTTGCGGCGCGCCGCGAGGAGCGCCGTGAGGTACGCCTCGAGCTCCTCCACGGCGGACATCGCGCGCTCCAGGAGGGCGAGATCGGTCGAGGCGGCGAGGATGATCTTGGTCCACCGGCGGAACTGGCCGCGATCCTCGAGCGGGAGGCCGAGGAGCTCGGCGATCACCGCGATGGGGAGCGGAAACGCGAAGTCGGCCACGAGCTCCATGCGACGCCGGTCTGCCACGGCGTCGATGAGCTCGTCCGCGATCGCCTGGATGCGCGGGCGCAGCCCCTCCATCGTCTTCACGGAGAAGGCACGCTGGACGAGGCCCCGGAGCCGCGTGTGATCCGGCGGATCGGCCTCGAGCATGTGCTGATTCAGCAGCGTCGAGCGCTCGCCCAGCGGGCGGTAACGCGCGCGCACCTCGGCGGGGAGCTTGCGGGAATCCCGGATCAAGCGCGGATCCTTGAGGAGCTCCACGCAGTCGTCGTAGCGCGTGGCCGTCCAGACAGGCACGTTGAGGCGAGGCTGGATGAGGCGATGAATGCGCCCCGCGTCCCTCATGCGCGCGTAGATGGAGTGCGGCTCGGCGCGGCCCCTCGGACGGAACAGCTCCGGAAAAGCGACCTTGTCGACCATGGATCCCCCGTCTCGTCGCGTCCGGCCGTTCGAGGCGATGCTCGCGTGCGCAGGCGCGTGTGTCAGCAGGAAGAGTGCATGGTGGAGATCGACGCGCCGTCAAGCCGCGCCGGCGCGGTCGCGCTCGCCCGGGCGGATCTGGCGACAAATAATTGAATTTATTGTGTATTTTCTTCCGGTCTTCTCGCCTTCAGGGTCGGATCCGACCCCGGTCGCCGCGCCGGCGATCACGGCGCGTCGCCGGCGCCGAGCAGCCGCGAGATCAGCGTGTGCTCCACGTCGTCGAGCGCCTCGCGCAGGGACGCCGGGTCGTCGAGGCGGATCGCGTCGTCTCCCTCGCGCGCCTCGGCGGGGAGCTTGTTCCTGAGGCTCGCGAACTCGCGCAGCAGCGAGGAGAGGCTCGCCTCGTCCTCGCGCAGCGCGCGCAGCGACCGCGAGAGCTGGCCGATCGCGTCGTCCCGCTCCTCGAGCGCGCCCACCTGGAGCGGCGAGATCGTCCGGGAGAGCACGCGCTCGATCCAGAGCGCGCCGCCGAGGTCGTTGGCGATCGCGCGGATCTGCCCGGTCCAGCGCTCGAAGTCGGCGCGGAGCGCGGCGTGGGCCGGCGTGGCGCCGCACAGGATCACCCGCGCGGCCAGCGTGCGCCCGTCCGCCTCGGCGAGGCGCTGCTCGAGCTGCTCCCGCGTCAGATCCACGATGTCGTCGGCGCTCGCCGCCGGGGAGAGATCGACCTCGCAGGCGCACCAGCGCACGACGTCGAGGGGGCGGTGGTCGACCGAGGCGATGCGGCCGTCGTCCACCGTGACGAGGAGGGCGCCCTTCGCGCCGGTCTCGCGGGCGTGGCGGCCCTGGAGGTTGCCGGGGAAGGCGATGTACGGATCCTCCGATAGCACCTCTCGCGTGTGCACGTGGCCGAGCGCCCAGTAGTCGTATCGCTTCCCGACGAGGGTGTTCAGGCTGCAAGGAGCGTAGTTGTCGTGGCCCTCGCGGCCGCCCAGGCAGGTGTGGAGCATGCCGATGTTGAAGAGGCCTGTCAGCGCGTCCGGGTAGCCCGCCGCGAGGTCGTCGGTGACCGCCTTTGTCGCGAAGCTCTGCCCGTGGACCACGACCCCGAGCCGCTCGAAGGCGACGGACTCGGGGCGGCGCGGATCGAGCCGGCGGGCGTTCTCGGGGAGCTCCAGGTGACGTGTGATGTTGCTCTCGGCGTCGTGGTTGCCGTAGAGGAGCACCACGTCCACCCGGGCGGCGCGCAGCCGGGAGAGCTGCGCGGCGAAGAACAGGCCTGTGCTGTAGTCCTTCCAGTCGCCGTCGTAGATGTCGCCCGCGAGGAGCAGGAGGTCGACCTCCTCGGTGAGACAGAGGCTCACGAGGTTCTCGAGCGCGCGGCGGGTCGCCCCGCGGATCTGCTCGACCGGGGCGCCCGGGTAGCGGTCGAGCCCGCGGAGCGGGCTGTCGATGTGGAGATCGGCGGCGTGGACGAACTTCATGGCCTGGAGCGGCCCGAGCTTAGCCGCTCCGCGCCGGGGGCGCTCTGTGGTTCATTCTCGGCGACAAACGGGTTGAAATCCCGAAAAAAGCAGAAATTTCACAGGGAGGCGAGGAGGCGGGGAGGGAGAGACGGCGAGAGGGAAAGATTCTTTTTTTCTTCCTCCCCGCCTCCCCGCCTCCCTGTGAAATTTCTCCCGGTTTCAACATGATTGGTGCTCTAGCGGACGCACGTGCAGGCGGAGTGCTCGTCGTCGGGCGCGTCCTTGCCCTGCTCGCCCGCCCTGTCGACGACCTTCGCGTCCATGCCGAGCTGCTGCAAGAGCTCGGTCACGAGCGCGATGGCCTCCTGCTTGTCCGCCCGCGTGCGCGGAGAGGACCAGGCGCCGCTCTTCGCGACGAGCGTCCTCACCAGGGCGTCGATCGGCGCGCGGAGGGTGAAGTCGCCGTCGAGAGCAGCCGGCGCGTCGGTCGCTTGCGGGGCCGGCGCCTCGCGGATCGCGCCGTCTGCCCGGCGGCCTTCGCCGCCCGTGGTGGAGGCGGCGATCGCGGTCTGCGCGCCGTCGCTCGCGGCGTCCCGGGGCCGGTACCCGGTGGGCACGTCCGCCGGGTCGCCGCTCGCTTCAGGGTTGAAGCCGCTGGTGATGGCGCTCGCTGAGCTCCCTTCCTGGGGCTGCTGCCCGGCGCTCCGCGCGATGCTCTCGCGGATGCGTTGCCATGTCTCGTGCCCCCTGGTGACCCGGTCCGGGAGCTCGT
>JAICEP010000753.1 GCA_025924095.1 Sorangium sp. | reverse complement strand
GCTCGGTGACCTCCCACTTGATGCGAGAGACGGGCTGGGCGTACGTCGATGTGAAGAGGCCATCTTGGGCAGCGCCGTACCCGACGTCGACGACCGTGCCCCGCATGTAGAACTCGGGGTCGTCGGCGATGTCGTCCAGGCTCCCTCCGACGAAGAAGGACTTGGCCAGCGCATCGCTCTGGACCTTTCTGATGGACTGCCGCTCCTCTGCGCAGCCCGCCCCCACGACGGTCAGCGCAACGGTGCCAAGGAGCACCGCGCGCCTAAAAATTCGATTCATCAACGATCCTCCGGAAGCTGCCTGTCGAGATCGATGCACAAGCCGGCCCTTCGCGACGCACCCGGCGCGGCGCGAGGCGTTTCCCCCAAGCAAAAATGTTGCCAACGCTCGAAGGCGAACCCTTTCGATAAGTTAAGCACCTGTCGCACATTTGCACCTGGGGTGGCGTTAAAGAGTTAACTGCCGTCGGTCGAGCCTGCGACCGGCGCCGTGTCCGGGGTGACGGTGGTCGGGAACGGTGGTCGGGACGGCCGATGGCGCGCTGGGAGGCGGCTGTGTTCGCCGCCGGGGGCCGACAAGTCGTCCCCTGTCACGTTCTTTGGTATGGTCGCCGCGTGCACTCCCCCTCGCATCGAGCGCGCGGGTCGCGCAGGCGCGCGGACGGCCCTGGTGGCGGTGCGCTTCTGCGCGGGCGCCCGCGGGCAGGTGGGCGGTACGGCGGCCCGGTGACGAGCGAACGTCGCAGGCGCGGGCGGGTGCCAGGCGCATGAGGCATGACGCTCTCCTCGGCCGCAAGGTGGCCGGGCGGTTCACGATCACCCGCTTCCTCGGCGAGGGCGGGATGGCCAGCGTCTTCATCGCCGAGCGCGACGCCGAGCCCCGCCGGGTGGCGATCAAGATCATGAACCCGGAGTTCACCGCCGACCGCGCGTTCGTCCGGCGCTTCCAGCGCGAGGCGAAGGCGGCGGCGCGGGTGAAGCACCCGAACTCCGTCAAGATCTTCGAGTACGGGATCGAGGGCGCGCTCAGCTACATCGTGATGGAGCTGCTCGCGGGCGACGACCTCTACGTCCTCCTCGAGCGCCACGGCGCGATCGGTCAGGCGAGGGCGGTCCGCATCCTCTCCGAGGTGTGCGAGGCGCTCGCGGTCGCCCACGAGATGGGCGTCGTGCACCGCGATCTCAAGCCCGAGAACATCATGGTGGTCCCGGACCTGACGCACCCTCACGGCGAGCGGGTGAAGGTGCTGGATTTCGGGATCGCGAAGATCCTCGACACCGCCTCCGCGGGCGACGAGCCCGAGCTCCACGCCGATCCGCTGTCGGTCGTCACGCGCGCGGGCACATTTGTGGGTACGCCGGCTTACATGTCCCCGGAGCAATGCGGGCTGCTGCCGATCGATCAGCGGGCCGATCTGTACACGTGCGGCGTGCTGCTGTTCCAGCTCGTCACGGGGCGGCTGCCGTTCGAGGGGGAGACGCCGCTCCACACGGCGACGCTCCACATCCATGCGCCGGTGCCGGTGCCGAGCAGCTGCGCGCCGGGGATCGACCCTCGGCTCGAGGCGCTGCTCGTGAAGGCGCTCGCCAAGCAGCCGACGGACAGGCATCAGACGGCGCGCGAGCTCGGCTATGCGCTGCACACCTTGCTCGCCGATCTGCCCGATACGGCCGTGGGGCTGGGGCCGATCTCGCGCCGGCAGCCGAGCTCGGTGCTCTCGCGGGACGTGCCGCCGCGGCCGCAGTCGTCGCTCCCGCCGCTCACGTCGCTGCCGAGCTCGACGTCGGTGCCGCTCTTCGGCCCGGAGCCGCGGGCGGAGGCGTCGATCGAGTCGGCCCGGACGCTCGTCTCCGGGACGGTCACGCCGGAGACGGGGCCCCCGCCGCCGGTGCAGCTCCGCACGCCGTCCCTGGAGTTCCCGCCCACGCTCGATCCGCCGGGCGTGTATCCGTCGATGGGCGCCGAGCCGCAGCGCTGGGCCGCGGAGTCGGTGCCGGAGATCTCGCTGCAGCTTCCGTCCTGGTCCCACAGCGAAAGCGAGGCGCTGCTCTCGGGGAACGGCCTGGCTGGGCCGGGCTCCTCCGACGATGCGGGCGATGCGGGCGATGCGGGCGAGGACAGCACGTTGACGATGGTCCGCCGCGACGAGCTGCTCGGTCCGGCGAGGGTCCGGGTCCACACCGGGTCGTACGATGCGTATGACGAGGGCGACGAGCTCGACCTCACGCCGCCGGGGCGCGAGGTGAAGGCGACGCTCCGCTCCGCAGAGGATTTCGGGCTGGGCACGCCGGAGAAGCGGGCCGAGGTCGGCCTTGTGCGCGTCGATTCCGCGCCGACGCCGCCGACGCCGCCGAGCCCGCAGTTCGACCCGGACGCGGCGGCGTGGGAGAGGCGACCGAAGCGCGTCGCCAACACGCTCCGGCTGGTCTCGTACCCGCCGCCGGCCGACAGCCAGATGCCCACGGTACAGCCCGGCGATCTGCAGGCGGCGAGCCCGTCAGGGCTGGGTGCGGCGAGCGCAGAGGTCGCCGGGAGCGCCGCGCCGGGGGCCGCAGCAGAGTCGCTGCCGCTCGGGCTCGCCTCGACGCTCACAGCGGAGCGCACGATCCTGGAGCGCAGCGCGACGATGCCGGATCATTTCCTCGTGCCGCAGGCGCCGCCGGCGCGGTCGCCGGTGCGGGAGCCGAGCTGGCTCGCCGGCAAGCGCGGGCTCATCATCGGCTTCGTCGCGGGGATGATCCTCACGGCGGCGGCGATGGCGCTCCTGATGCGCCTCTTCTCCTGACGCGCTTTCGCTGGCGCGCGCCGCGCCTCCCCGCGCGACCGGCGCGCGCCGCGCGGGCAGGCGCGCTTCAGGGGATGTCGTACGTGAGCAGCCGGCACTCGATCGGGCCGTTGAACACGACGAGCGACCGCTCCGGCCGGCGGCGCATCGCGTGCTCGATGTCCTCGGTGCCGGCGAGGATGGCGACGCGGTGGCCCGCGAGCCGCGAGAGCGCGGCCGCCATGTCGCGGTAGAGGTCGAGCGTCCCCGGGAGGCGCTCGCCGTAGGGCGGGTTGGTCAGCACGTGGCCCGGCGGCGCCGTCGGCGCGAGCACGGAGATGGGCTGGCAGCGCACGTCGAGCTGCACGCCGGCCATCCGGGCGTTGCCGCGGGTGATCTCGACGGCGCGGGGATCGATGTCGGCGGCGAGGATGGGCGGGCCCTCGGGCCGGATCCGCGCGCGGGCGGCGTCGCGGAGGGCGGTCGTGCGCTGCGCGGCGGCCTGATCGTGGCAGGCCCACCGCTCGAAGCCGAAGCGCTGCGCGCGCAGGCCGGGGGCGATGTCCCGCGCCCAGAGCGCCGCCTCGAGGGCGATGGTGCCGGCGCCGCACATCGGGTCGATGAGCGGGCGGGCGCGGTCCCAGCCGGAGAGGCGGAGCAGCGCGGCGGCGAGGGTCTCCTTGAGCGGCGCCCCGCCGATGTGCGTGCGGTAGCCGCGGCGGTGAAGCGCGGCGCCGCCGAGATCCGCGTAGAGCGTCGCGTGGTCGTGGACGAGGTGGACGAAGAGGGCGAGGTCCGGGTCCTCGAGGTCGACCGACGGGCGCGCGCCGACGCGGCGCCGGATCTGGTCGACGATGGCGTCCTTGGTCCGCTGGGCGATGAACTGGGTGTGGTGCAGATCGCTCTGCCGGCTCGCGGCGCGGACGGCGACGGTGCGCTTCGGATCGAGCCAGAGGTTCCAGTCGATCCGCGAGGCGCCG
>JAICEP010000752.1 GCA_025924095.1 Sorangium sp. | reverse complement strand
GGTCTGCTCGATGCGCTGGTCGCCGCTCGCCCTGACGAAGTCGAGCAAAGACATGACCGCCCACGAGCTCGAGATCGGGTTGGGCTTCCTGTAATCGTCGCCGAGGAAGCAGCCCTGCTTGGCGATCCTGGCGAGCAGGAGGTCCGCTGTCTGGGCTGCGGCGTCGAGGTATTTCTTGTTGTTCGTGGCCCGGTAGGTGCGCGACAGCGCCGAGAGGACCTGTCCCGTGTAGAGCGTCGACTCCTTCCCCTGGACCTTCCATGTGCCGCCCTCTTGCCCGGTCAGGGCCGAGCGCACGCTGCCGTCGGGCCGCTGCATCGAGATCAGCCAGTCGGCCGCGATCACGGCGGACTCGAGGTATTTCTTGTCCTTCGTGACGCCGTGGAGCTCGATCAGCGTGAAGATCGACTTCGACGCCGTGCCGACGACCAGCCGGCGCTCGGGCCGCTTGCGCTCCAGATCGAACGCGTAGAAGAAGGCGCCGGCCGTCCGATCGCGCACCTCGCGGCTCTGCATGCCCATCATGAAGCCGGCGGCCTCGGTCGCCCGGCGGAGCAGGCGCTCGTCGGGCTTGTACGCGTGCAGCTTCAGCAAGGTCAGCGCCGTGGACGCGGTGTAGACCGTGTGGAGCTCGTTCTCGAATCGATCTGCAGGGGCGTGGTAGTACTTGTGAACCCCCTTGTGCAGCGGATCGATGACGCGCGAGAGATAGCCTTTGCCGTCCTCGATGCGCTTCGCGAGGAGGGCCTTGTCGAGGGCGCGGACCGGCACGATCCCCTGGGTGAGCTCGACGCCCTTCCCCTTCCGCTCGACGCTCTCGACCATCGACTCATGATGATCCGGCAGCTCCACGACGAGCCGCGCGCCGGCGAGCGCCTCGCGCGCGCCGCCCGCCGCGGCCACGGCCCGGCGCGTCGCCTCCTTCAGCGCGACGCAGAGCCCCGCGTCCGACGCCTCCGCGCGGGCGATCTGCTTCCCTTCCTGGAACCCCATCACGACGGCGCGGAAGGGGCGTTTGGACGACAGGGACAGATCGCACGTCGCCTTGTCGCCGCCCGCGGCCACCTGGCGGACAAAGGCGAGGGTGCGATCGCGGAAGGTGGCATTGTCGAGCTCGGCGCCCGCGCCGCCGCCCTCCGGGACCTGGATGGCCGGGTCGGGCACCCGGGCCAGATTCGCCGCGATCTGGGCCGCGAAGCGATCGTCGCTCGCGGGCGCGGCGGCCTTCCGGACCTCCGGGGTACCGGTCGCCGCGGCCGGCGCGGCGGCGTCGGGCTTGCCGGCCGGGGCCTCATCGGCGGGCTTGCGGCTGTCGCAACCGATCGTGAGCGCGGAGGACACGGCGGCCACGGCCGCCAGGGTAGCGAGGGTGAGAGCGCGTGCAGACGGCATGGCCAAGTACCCCGGAAGCAGCGATATCGACGCGTATCAGCAACCCCGGGGCCCTGCAAGGCCGAACGCTGAGCCTCTTGCATACGAGACCACGATCAGCGTGTTCAATCTCTCGGATGCTTTGCCCCCGCAGACGGCGGGGCAGCGCGTCACGACCGACCTGCCCCCCGCGCTGAACGGCCCCCTGCTGCGGGCGCCGCGCCGCGCGCTATCTTCCCGGCATGGGACCCGCGCAGATCAAGGGCAAGAACGTGGACATCAAGCTGTGGACCCGGCCGGAGGAGGTCGAGCGGGTCGCGCTCGACCAGCTGCGCAACATCAGCGCCCTGCCCTGGGTGTTCCACCACGTCGCCGCGATGCCCGACGTCCATTTCGGCAAGGGCGCGACCGTCGGCTCGGTCATCGCGATGCGGGACGCGGTCGCGCCGGCCGCCGTCGGCGTCGACATCGGCTGCGGGATGGGCGCGCTCCGCACGAACCTCACCGCGGTCGACCTGCCGGACGACCTCAAGCGCATCCGGAGCGACCTCGAGCGGGCGATCCCCGTGGGCTTCGCCGCCCACGACGCGCCGCTCGCGGGGTTCGCGGGCCTGCCGCTCTGGGAGGAGTTCGCGAGCCTGACCCCGAAGGTCCAGGGGCTGTTCACGAGGGCGCGCTGTCAGCTCGGCACCCTCGGCGGCGGCAACCACTTCATCGAGCTCTGCCTCGACACGGACGGCGGCGTGTGGCTGATGCTCCACTCCGGCTCTCGCAACATCGGCAAGGAGCTCGCCGAGATCCACATCGCCAGGGCGAAGAAGCTCGCCCACAACCGCGACCTGCCCGATCGCGAGCTCGCTGTGTTCCTCGCCGGCACCCCGGAGATGAAGGCCTACCGGCACGACCTCTTCTGGGCGCAGCGGTACGCCCGCGCGAACCGCGAGGCCATGTTCCACCTCGCCGAGGGCGTCCTCCGGCGGCACTTTCCGCAGCTCGAGCTCCTGGAAGCCATCTACTGCCATCACAACTACGTGGCCGAGGAGGTCCATTTCGGCGAGGAGGTGCTCGTGACGCGCAAGGGCGCGATCCGCGCCGGCAAGGGCGAGCTCGGCATCATCCCCGGCTCGATGGGCACGCGCTCGTACATCGTCCGGGGCCTCGGCAACCCCGAGGCGTTCGAGAGCGCGTCGCACGGCGCGGGCCGCAAGATGAGCCGCGGCGAGGCGAAGCGGCGCTTCACCACGAAGGACCTGGCCGCGCAGACAGCCGGCGTCGAGTGCCGCAAGGACGGCGGCGTCCTCGACGAGATCCCCGCCGCCTACAAGTCGATCGAGCGCGTCATGGAGGACCAGCGCGATCTCGTGGAGATCGTCGCGGAGCTCCGGCAGGTCCTGTGCGTGAAGGGGTGATCGAGCGGCGCGGGTCGGGCGGGGCCTTTTCCGCGCGCGCCCGGGATTCGCGGTCCCTCCCCGCCCTGCTCTCGGCTACCCTGGGCGTCGCTGGCGCGACGCACGCAGTGATCGGATGTGCCGTGCGCCGCCGCGCGGGAAAGCCATGAAGTCGGACTGGATCGATCTGGGCCCTCTCTCCGAGTTTCCGGCGGACGAGCCGGTGCTGCGCAAGGACGACGCCGGGCGGCGCTTCGCCTGCGTCCTCCGGGGCGGCGAGGTCCACGCGCTCGACGATCGGTGCCCCCACCAGGGTTATCCGCTCTCGGAGGGCGCGCTGCGCGGCGGCGTGCTGACGTGCGCGTGGCACAACTGGAAGTTCGACATCGCCTCGGGCGCCTGCGCGTTCGGCGGCGAGCCGGTGCGGCGCTACGCGACGCGCATCGACGGCGATCGCGTGCTGCTCAACCGGGCCGTCGACACCGCGGCCGAGGTGCGGCGCCTCGTCGCCGGCCTGCGCGAGGCGGTCCTGCGCGACGATCCGGCGCGCGCCCTGCGCGAGGGCCTCCGGCTGGGCGCGCTCGGGCTCCACCGGATGGAGACCGGCCTCGGCAGCCTGCACCTCGCGTTCGAGGTGCTCGCCAAGGACGGGGCCGAGCGCGCCGAGCACGGCTTCGATCACGGCCTCGCGCTGCTCTCGGATCTCTGCGCCTGGGTCGAGCGCGGCTGGGTCCCCGCCGAGGAGGCGTTCGTGGTCGCCGCCCACGCGATCGGCGAGGCGTCGGCCCGGCTCGGCCCGCGCGGCAAGGGCGCCGGCAAGGCGACGGGCCGCTCGCCGCTCGTGCGCATCGCCGACTTCGAGCTCGACGAGCCGGCGAAGGTGAGCGAGGCGCTCGCGGCGGAGCGGCGCGACGAGGCCGAGGCGCGGATGCGCGAGCTCGTCGAGGTCCGCGGCGCCGCCGGCGCGCGCCGGGCGCTCCTGCCCTTCGTCGCGCAGCACCTC
>JAICEP010000751.1 GCA_025924095.1 Sorangium sp. | reverse complement strand
GCTCAGCGCGCTGTCCGTGTGCAAGGTCGCCCGGGCGACGAGCGCGCCGCCCAGGCTCGCGTAAGGCGAGACGACCTGCGTCACGAGGGCCTGCGCTCCGAGCCCGAACGTGAACGGCAGCCCCTGGCGCGGGGCCTCGGGCGGCGGCGGGGGCGGCGCAGGCGGCGGCGCAGGCGGCGGGGGCGGCGGCACGGGCGCGGTCTCCTCGGCCACCTCGTCGAGCGCGAGCGCCGCGGTGAGCGAGAGCGCCTGGACCACGACCTCGCACGACATGGCCTCGACGGTGCGGGTGTCCGTCGCGCCGCGCTCGTGGATCACGCGCAGCTCGCCGTGGACCCTGGACCCGACGCGCATCAGCCGCACGCGCACTTCCCAGCCGCCCTCTCTGTCCTCCGCCTGCCGCACGCGATCCGATCGGGCGCGGATGCCGTCGTAGAGATCGTCGACCGTCGCGCAGTCCGCCGGCGCGTCGAAGTCGATGCGAATGGGGATCGGCGTCGGCGCCGCGGTGGCCGAGGACCAGCCGAGGACGACGAGCTCGATGAACGAGATGCCGTCACCGGAAGCCACGGGCGCGAAGGTGCCACGAACCGCTCGCAAACCGCCAGACGCTCATGCAGTCCCCGGCTGGGCCGTGCAAAAATCCACGCGGCGACACGTTGCGGTGGGAGTGAGCGGGCAGGCGCTGTGAGCCAGCTCATCGCCCGAGCCTGAGATCACGCTCGATCTCCACCGAGGCGCTCGAGCACCTCGCGCAGCGAGCCGAGCTCCTCGTCGACGGTGAGCTCGACGCCGACCGACGCGATCGTCTCGCGCGTCGCCTGGAAGTAGAGCCCTTCCGTGTCGACGAGGACGCCGTCGTTGTCCCAGAGGATGGCCTTGAACACGCGGGGCGTTCCTAGCGCCGCCCCCCCAGGCCGGCAAGAGAGCGCCGCGGCGCGGGCGCTACCCCTCGATGAGCCGCCGTTCGGCGAGGATGCGCCCGCGGGCGAGGGCGAAGACGGGCAGGATCACGGCGCCCGTGGCGAGGACGAGGAGCGGCGGGAGGACGAGGATCCCGCCCGGCAAGAGGCTCGCGAGCGTCGCGTAGACGAGCGCGCGGACGGCGCCCCTGGGAGCGCCGGCGGCGAGATCGCTCGTCGACGCCTCGTGGATCGCTCGCGCGTGGCGGAAGGCGAGGTACGCCATGAGGACGTGCACGTGGCCCACGAGGACCAGGGAGGCGCGCACCCAGCTGTCGAAGTCCTCGGTCAGGCCGCTCCACGTGGCGTACCAGCCCCCGAAGCAGCAGTAGATCACGAAGTGCAGCGTGAGCGGCGCGAGCGCCACGAAGCCGGCGAGCGGGAGCGCGACGCTGCGGCGCTCCTCGGCGTCGATCATGCAGCGCACGCGCGCCTCGGGCGCCGCGGCCTCGATCCGCGCGCGGTCCGCGTGCACGTCGCCGCTCCGCTGGATCTCGCGGGAGAGCGCGCGCCGGAGCCTCCCGTCGGCGAGCACCCGGCCCGCGACGCCGGCGAGCGCGGACGTCGCCCACGCGGCGAGGAGCGCGGTCGTGGCGGCGCCGTCGTCGAGGACGCCGAGCAGGGGGGGCGCGGCGGCGGTCAGGATCACGAGGACCGCGCCGCAGAGGGCGACCTGGCCGGCCAGCGTCCGGGCGACGCGGCGACCGTACAGGCGACGGAGGGACTCCGGGATGGCGTCGACCTGCTCGCGGTGGCGCGCGAGGAGCGACTCGATATGTAGACGGGCAACGTCCTCATCGTCTCGGTACGTGGCTCTCATGACAGGTTCCCCTCGGGCCCGGTGAACCCGGTGAACGCCGCCAGACCACGGCGGTCTCCCGGTGCCCTTCGCTCAGACTGTTCAGCAAGCCCGGTGCCGGGTCAAAGACCCTTATTTTCAGGCACATTCCGGAGACCGGCGCCCAGCCGGTGGGCGGCCGGCGTCCACGCCGTGGACACCTCCGGCAGCCGCGCATCGCCCGGAGGAAGCAGGCGGCCATGCTGAAGGTCCCACCGTCTCCTGGCCGTCCTGCTTATCCGTGGGCGAGCGAAGGCAGCGAGACGGCAAGGCGTGCGCGCTGGCGAAGTACAAAGTTCGTGACTACGCCACCGGAGTTGGTGCTACCCTCGATCGAGGTGGATTTTTTACCAACGCGTCCACCGAGGCGGTGCTCCCATGGGTGACAAATCTCCGAAGGCCAAAGATCGACAGAAGAAGCAGGACACGGCGGACAAGAACCAGAAGAAAGCAGCCGCGGTAGCCAAGGCGTCGCCGGCTCCGGCCGCGCCCGCCAAGAAGGGCAAGTAGTCGGGCCGAGAGGCGCCGCGCTCGGCGCGGTTCACGCCCCGCCTCGACAAGCCCCCCTCTCGCCCAAGCCCACCCTCCGCCCGCCGTCGCGGGTGTTCCGGACGCATAGAGATCCACCGCGGTCAGGCACCGGCCGCGCGATGCGTCGCTCTCCACCCCATCTCTCATCGAGCGCGCAGGGCTCTCGACGCGGATCCTCCGTGCTCGCAACCCCCCTGTGCTCTCGGCCTCTCCGCCTTCTGCGTCGCGATGCGCCGAATCGCTCTCCTCGCGGCGCGCTCGCGCCGCCGTCCTTGCGCATGGCCTCGCGCGCCGCGCCCGCGCGCCGGCCTGGCTTCTTCCGCCGCGCCCTCTTCCTGGCGCGGCGGCGTCGCGCTATGAGGCTCGGTCCGTGCGACCGACTCTGCTCCAGGCCGTGGCGCCGCCGCTCGCCGCCCTCGTGCTCTTGCTCGCGCTCTGGGAGGTGCTCGCCCGCGCGCTCGACATCCCCGCCTATCTCCTGCCGCCCCCCTCGGACGTGGCGCGGGCGGGCGCGAGGGACGCCGCCACCCTGCTCGCCGGCGCCCTCACCACCGCGAAGGCGGCGCTCGCCGGCTTCTGCCTCAGCGCCGCGGTCGGCGTGCTCGCCGCCATCGCGCTCGCCTCGTCGCGTCCGCTCGAGAGGGCGCTCTATCCCTATACCGTCTTCCTGCAGACCGTCCCGATCGTCGCCATTGCCCCGCTGCTCGTGCTCTGGTGCGGCCCCGGCCTGCGCGCGGTCACGGTCTCGGCGTTCATCGTCTCCGTGTTCCCGGTCATCGCGAACACGCTCACCGGCCTGCGCTCCGTCGAGCCCGCGCTGCGCGATCTCTTCCGGCTCTACGGCGCCCGCCGCTTCGCCACGCTCCGCAAGCTCGAGCTGCCCTCGGCGCTCCCCCACATCGTGACCGGGCTCCGGATCGCGGCGGGCCTCGCCGTCATCGGCGCCATCGTCGGGGAGTTCGTCGCCGGCTTCTCGGAGGACGCCGCCGGCCTCGGCATCCTGGTCCTGTCCGCCTACCGCCAGCTGCGCACGGATCTGCTCTTCGCCGCCGTGCTGCTCGCCTCCGCGCTCGGCCTCGCCCTGTTCGGCGCCGTCGACCTCGCCGGCAAGCGGCTCTTGCGGCGCTGGCATCCTTCGGAGATCAATCGCTGATGCACTCCCGTGACAGTCGCCGGCTGGTCCTCCAGCGCCTCGCCTCCCTCATCGCCGTCCCCCTCTTCGCCCCCGCGTGCTCGCGGTCGCCGGACGGCGATGGGCGCTCATCGGCCCCCTCCCCTCCGGGGAGCGCGGCGGCCGCGCCGTCCCAGGGCGCGCCGGCCGCGCCGGCCCAGGGCGCGCCGGCCGCGCCGGCCCAGGGCGCGCCGCTCGCGAAGGTGAAGCTCGCGCTCAACTGGGTCCCGGAGCCCGAGTTCGGCGGGTTCTACGCGGCGCGCGAGGCCGGCGCGTTCGCGAAGGAGG
>JAICEP010000750.1 GCA_025924095.1 Sorangium sp. | reverse complement strand
CGAGAGCTCCTGGCGTCCTGGCGGTGTCGCGCTGGAAAGAGCGGGGAGCTAGCGACCCTGCTCTGACGGCGTGCCCTGCCGCTTCTCCAGCGTCGCCAGGATCGTCTGCGCATGCTCCAGGTGGCTCGCCACCTCATCACGAATGCGCTGGAGCTCCTCCTTCAGGGCCGGCGCTTCCGCCTTCGGGAGGAGCTGCTCGTCCAGCATCCGCAGGGCATAGCGGTGCGTCATGACCTGGGTGGCCATGAACACCTGGTCGAATTTCTTGGCCGGCTGTTTGCGGAGGTAATTCGCGAAGACCGGCGAGTGCCCGACGAGCATCGCGCTCACCCGCGTCGGCTGCACCTCGATCCTGAGACTCCGGAGAAGCGCGCTCAGACGGCGCTCCGTCTGGGTGTGGGACTCGAGCATCTCCCTGGCGAAATCCTTGACCTCGCGCGACCGCGCCTGCTTGCGGGCGATCGTCGCCAGGGTGATCTCGATCTGGTTGCTGGCCGAGATGATCCCGGCGATGGCGCCGTCCGACACCTGGGCCTGCGCGCGCTGCGGCCTCTGCTGCTGCGGCCGCTGCTGCTGGGAGATCTGCGCACCTTGCTGAGCGTAACCTCCCCGCCCGGTCGCGTGCGCGGAGCTGGCGATGACGCTCGCGGCGAGCGCGGCGATCACCGCGACGCGATGCTTGAAATGATGACGCATCATGGTCAATTCCCTTCCTTGATTTCCACGGCGCGCTTCACGGACCCATCCATGGACGCCCGCGGTTCACGACGTCCCAAACATCAAGCAAGCGGCGGACCCGCTCTCGACGGAATCGGCGCGACCGCGCTGCTCACCTCGAAACGCGCAGGGCGGGCGATCGCCGCGCACCCGGCGAGCGCTCGTCGCCGCGTCTCAGGCCTTCACGGCGAAGAGGGAGTCTTGCCGTCATCCATGCGAGAGAGATCGCCTCCGCGAAAGGCGTCCTCTCCGGCGGAGGCCGGCTCCCTCGGCCCTCGCGCTCCTCCGGGAAATCCCGGGCGCGGGGGGCGAGAGGGGCTTGCGGGGGGCCCGCCCCGGTGGTCAAGTGCGGCGTGGCGCGGAGCGGTCCCGGGCCGTCCGCGCGCCGGCGACGAGCTCGCACGGAGGCCTCCGCGCACCCGCACATGCCTGACCGCGGCTTCATCCTCACGCCCACAACCCGGGTCGTCGCCGGTTGCCCGGAAATCCATCTGTACGCGGTGATGGAGGACGGCACCCCGGCGCTCGTCATCGAGGACCGGTTCAGGCCTTACTTCTTCGTGCGCGAGAGCGACGCGGACATCGCGCGGCGGCTCGCGGGCAACCGCGTCTCCCCGGAGGCGCTCGAGACGCTCGACGGCGAGCCGGTCCTGCGCATCGACGCCGCGCACCCGCGGGACGTCGCGGCGCTGCGCGACAGGCTGGCCGAGGCCGGGGCCGACGCCCTCGAGGCGGACGTGCGCTTCGCCGACCGCTTCCTCATCGATCGCGGCGTCCGCGGGGCGTTCGCGGTGTCCGGGCCGTTCGAGCTCCGCCCGGGCGTCGGGCGCGTGTACCGCAACCCCGAGCTCGTCCCCGCGACCTTCGTGCCGGCGCTGCGCGTGCTGTCGCTCGACATCGAGACGAGCCTCGACGGCGAGCACCTCTTTTCAATCGGCCTCGCGGGGGCGGGCGGCGAGCGCTGCCTCCTCGTCCGCGACGAGCCCGTGCCCGGCGGCCTGCCCGCCTACGTCGAGCGCTTTCCCGACGAGCGGTCGCTCCTCGAGCGGTTCCTCGGCCACGTCGCGAAGGCGGATCCCGACGTCCTCACCGGCTGGAACATCCCCGACTTCGATCTGCCCGCGCTCCAGCGCTACTGCCGCCGCGCCGGGCTCTCGTGCGCGCTCGGGCGGGGCGCTGACGAGATCGCGATCCTGCGCGATCCGGGCTTCTCGCGCGAGGCGCGCGCCATCCTCCCGGGGCGCGTGGTGCTCGACGGCCTCGCGCTCGTCCGCAGCGCCTTCATGCGCCTCGACGATTACCGCCTCGAGACCGCCGCGCAGACGATCCTCGGGCGCGGCAAGCTGTTCGGGTCCGAGGACCGGGGCGCCCAGATCGAGGCGTCGTACCGCGACGACCCGGCCCGGCTCGCGGCCTACAACCTCGAGGACGCCCGCCTCGTCCGGGATCTGCTGGAGAAGACCGGGCTGATCGAGCTCTCGGTGCGGAGGAGCCTGCTCACGGGCATGCAGCTCGACCGCGTGGGCGCGCAGATCGCCGCGATCGACTCGCTGTACCTGCCCGCGCTCCGCGCCCGCGGCAAGGTGGCGCCGTCGGTGTCGAGGGAGGCGCCGGACGAGGAGGTCGAGATCGCCGGCGGCCTCGTGCTCGAGCCGCTCCCGGGGCTGTACCGCAACATCGTTGTGTACGATTACAAGAGCCTCTATCCGAGCCTCATTCGCACCTTCAACATCGATCCGCTGACGTTCGTGGCCGGGGACGGCGCGCCGCCCGAGGCGCTCATCGTGACGCCGGGCGGCGCGGCGTTCCGGCGCGGCGAGCCGGGCATCCTCCCCGAGCTCGTGGCGCGGCTCTGGGACGAGCGGGCGGATGCGCGGCGGGCGGGCGATGAGCGGGGCGCGATGGCGATCAAGATCCTCATGAACTCGCTCTTCGGCGTGCTCGGCTCCCCGGCGTCGCGCCTGTTCTCTCCGGCCGTCGCGAACGCCATCACGGGCGCCGGCCAGCACGTCATCCGGCTGACGGCCGAGGCGGTGCGGAGGGCCGGACACCGGGTCCTCTATGGCGACACCGACTCGCTCTTCGTCGATCTCGGCGAGCCGGACACCGCGCGCGCCGCCGCCCGCGCCGAGGAGCTCCGCGACGCCGTCTCGAGGTCGGTCGCCGCCGAGATCGGGAGGACCTTCGGGTGCGAGAGCCGGCTGGAGCTCGAGTTCGAGAAGGTCTATGCGCGCTTCCTCCTGCCCGAGCTGCGCGGCGCCGCGCAGGGCAGCAAGAAGCGGTATGCGGGCCTCGTCGCCGGGGAGGGCGGCGGCAAGCTCGAGATCGTCGGGCTCGAGGCGGTCCGGCGGGACGCGAGCGCCGTGGCGCGGCGCTTCCAGCGGGAGCTGCTCGATCTCGTGTTCCACGATCGCCCGGTCGAGGGCTTTGTGCGGGCCTTCGTGACGGAGCTGCGCGCGGGGCGGTTCGACGCGGAGCTCGTGTACAAGAAGGCGCTGCGCAAGCCGCTCGGCGCCTACACGAAGACGACGCCGCCGCACGTGAAGGCGGCCCGCAAGCTGAGCGGGGACGTGGGGCGGATCGTGGCTTACGTGATCACGCGCGCGGGCCCCGAGCCGGCGGGCCAGACGACCGCGCCGCCGGACTACGACCATTACGTGTCGCAGCAACTCAAGCCGATCGCGGACTCGGTGCTGCGGTGGCTGGGCGGGCCCGATTTCGACGCGATGACCGGCGCGCGGCGGCAGCTGTCGCTCTTCTGACCCGGCGACCCGGCGCCGCGTCCTCACGGCGCCGCCGCGCCCGGGCTCACGTGACCGACAGGGCGTCGGCGACCATCGCGCGCGCCTCGTCGAGCACGCGATCGAGGTGCGCCTGGTCCTTGAAGCTCTCGGCGTAGATCTTGTAGACGTCCTCGGTGCCCGAGGGCCGCGCGGCGAACCAGCCGTTCTCGGCGACGACCTTGAGCCCGCCGATCTCGCCGCCGCTGCCGGGCGCGCGCGTGAGCTTCGCGGTGATCGGCTCGCCCGCGAGGGAGGTGGCGCGGACCGCGTCGGGAGAGAGCTTCTTGAGCACGCTCTTCTG
>JAICEP010000749.1 GCA_025924095.1 Sorangium sp. | reverse complement strand
TTGCGCGTGAGCGTGATCTTGTTCTTCTGCTCCTGCGAGCCGTGCATCTTGCGCAGGTGCTCGAGCAGGCGCGACTTGTCCTGCTCGGAGAGCTGGTCCGAGGGCGTCTTCTTGTCCACCCCGGCGGCGCGCAGCTGCTCGAGCAGCACGGAGGGCGGCACCTTCAGCTCGCTCGCGAACTGCGCAACGCTGGTCTGCGCCATCGTTATGCCGTTTCCTTGTTCTCGAACCAGTGGGCGCGGGCGGCCATGATCAGCTTCTTCGCCGCCTCGGTTTCCATGCCGGCCGCGGCGCAGGAGGCCACCGCGCTCGACAGGCTCGCTCCCGCGCCCGCGGGCGACGGGTTGTCCACCGTCCCTTCTGCCGGCGTATCCGGCGAGCTCCGGCCGGCGGTCGGACTGCTACTTTCCTATTCATATCAACCGCTCAGCCTGCGCGGGACAGCGCCTGCAGGCGCTGTGACGTGGGTGGACCGGCAGGCGATCCTCCACGCGCTCGCGAGCGTCGAGCTCCTGCGCCGGGTCAAGCTCGACCTCGACGTGCCGTTCGTGCTGGACCAGGGCGGCGCGTCCGGCGCGCTCGGGGACGTCCGCGTCACGGCGCCCGCCGGCGGCGCCGCCGTCGCCGATCTCCAGGTCGGCGGCAGGGTGACGCTCCTGCCCCAGGAGGGGCTCCGGCCGGCGGCGGCGCTCGGGCTCTCCGTCTGGCTGCCGACCGGCGACGCGTCGGCGTTCGCCGGCGCGGGCGCCGTGCGCTACGCGCCGCGGGTGATCGTGGGGGCGGAGCACCCGGGCTTCCTCTGGGCGGCCTCGGCGGGGGGCCGGTTCCAGCCGGCCTCGGCGGACAGCCTGACGGGCAGCGAGGTCTTCTTCACCGCGGGCGCCGGCGTCCGCAAAGGCCCGCTGCAGCTCGGGTCGGAGCTCTCCGTGTGGGCCGCCGCCGGCGAGGCGTCGGCGCTCCGGGTCCCGGGCCGCGCGGGGGCGGAGCTCCTGCTCACCGCGCGCTGGTCGCTGGGCCCGCTCACGCTGGACGCGGGCGCCGGCCCCGGCTTCGGGCGGCTGCCCGGCACGCCGAAGGCGCGCTTCTTCGCGGCGCTCGGCATCGCCGCCGACGTCCTGCCGGCGGCGGCGGCCCCCGCCGCCTCTCGGGCCCCCGCGGCCGCGCCTGCGGGGGCGGGCGGCGGCCGGGGCGACGCGCGGGCGCCGGCTCCGGTCGCCGATCTCGACGGGGACTCGGTCCCCGACGCGGAGGACGCGTGCCCCCGGGTCATCGGCGAGGCGCGCCCGCCGGCCGCGGCCGCCGGCGCGCGGACGGCGTTCCGGCGCGGCTGCCCGCCGGACCGGGACCGAGACGGGATCTACGACGTCGACGATCGCTGCCCGGACGTGCCGGGCGTGAGCAGCGCCGCCGCGGACGGCGCCCCCGGGAGCGCGGGGTCGCGGCCCACGTCGAAGCACGGCTGCCCCGCGGACACGGACGGCGACGGCATCCCCAACGCGACGGACGCCTGCCCCTACGAGCGCGGCAAGCCGAGCGAGGACCGCGCGACGCACGGCTGCCCGTTCGCTGTGCGCATCGAGGGCTCGCAGATCGTCATCCTGCAGCAGGTCCAGTTCCCGACCGGCAGGGCCGAGATCGAGCCGGAGAGCTTCGAGCTGCTCTCCGAGGTCGCGGCGGTCCTCGAGGAGCACCCCGAGATCGCCCGGGTCGCGGTCGACGGCCACACGGACAACCAGGGCAACGCTCAGGCGAACCTGAAGCTCTCGCAGCGCCGCGCGCTCGCCGTTGTCGCGTGGCTCACGGCGCACGGCATCGACGCCCGCCGCCTCGAGGCGCGCGGCTTCGGCGCGCGCCGGCCCATCGCCGACAACCGCGCCCCCGACGGCCGGGCCAGGAACCGCCGGGTGGAGTTCCAGATCCGCAAGCGCACGGACGAGGGCGCGGCCGGCTGGAAGGACGGCCCGCTTGAGTGACCTGACGCGCGACGCGGCCGGCGCGTGGCCCTCGCCGCCACCGGCCGCGGGGGACGATGACCGCATCACCCGGCCGCGCGCCGAGGCCTCCGCGTGAGGGCGCTCTCGCTCAAGACGAAGGCGATCGCGCTGTTCGCGGGGGTCGCGCTCGTCCCCGTGGCCGTCGCCGTGACGCTCCTCGCCGACGTGAACCGGCGCGCCGTGCGGACGTCCGAGGAGAGCTTGCAGGCGGCGGTCCTCTCCGAGGTGGCCTCGGCCTCGATCCAGCTCGTCCGGGACGTCGAGAGCGACGCGGTCGCGGCGGCGGCCATCTTCGGCCATGCCGCGGGCGGCGCGATCCGGGACGAGGACGCTGTCGCGTCGGTGCGCGCCCTCGTCGCGACGCGCGGGCTCGTCGACGCGGTGCGGCTCGAGGTGCCCGACGCGGGGATCAGCACCGTGATCCGCAAGGCGTCGTCCGGCGCGGACGTCCCCGCGGCGCCGGCTGCGCTGCGCCGGCTCGCGGACGAGCGCGGCGTCGGCTTCGGCGTGGTCGGGCCGGCCCGCGGCCTCCTCGTGGCCCGCGTGCGGTCCTCCGGCGGCGCGGGCGCAGACCCGGCCGGCGCGCCGCCGCCTCCCCCGAGCGGCCCTGCCGGCTACGTGGTCGCGCAGGTGGCGCTCGACGCGCTCGGCCGCGATCTCGCGGCGATCGCCGAGCGCCGCTTCGGCGGCCGCGAGGTGCGCCTGCTCATCGCGGGCCACGACCGCCGGGCGATCGCGGCGTTCGGGGTGCCGGGCGCCGCGCCGGGCAGCGACGTCTCGGCCTTGCCGCTCTGGGGCAAGCTCCCGCCGGGCGCGGTGTGGACCGACAAGATCAGCGTGCTCAGCCCGCACGACGAGGGTGGCCAGCGGATGATCGGCGCCATCGAGACGCTGCCCGACCTCGGCTGGGCGGTCGCGATCTGGCGTCCGGAGCCGGTGGCCTTCGCGGCGCTCGACGAGATGCGGCGCCGCGGCCTCGCGGTCGCCGCGGGGGCGCTCTTCCTCGCGCTCGTCCTCGCGGTCTTCACCGCCCGCCATGTCACGGGCCCGATCCTCCACCTCGTCGCGCAGGCGCGGCTCATCGGCGCCCGGCGCTGGCGCGAGATCGCGCTCGGCGAGGGGCTGCGCGGGCGGCGCGACGAGATCGGCGAGCTCGCGGCCTCGCTCGGCCGCATGGCCGAGGATCTCGAGCGAGGCGAGGCGGAGATCGCCCGGGAGGCGAAGCTCCGCGGCGATCTCGGCCGGTTCATGGACAGGGCCGTCGTCGACGCGATCGTGCGGGGCGAGCACCCGCTCGCGCTCGGCGGCAAGCGCGCGGCCGTGTCGGTGCTCTTCGCCGACGTTGTCGGCTTCACGCCGCTCGCCGAGTCGCGCGACCCCGAGCGCATGGTCGCGCTCCTCAACGAGCTCTTCTCGATGCTCACCGAGATCGTGTTCCGGCACGGGGGCACGGTCGACAAGTTCATCGGCGACTGCGTCATGGCCGTCTGGGGCGCCCCGCTCGCGCAGGCGGATCACGCGCGCCGCGCGCTCGCGGCGGCGGAGGACATGATGCGCTTCCTCGAGACGGCGAACGAGGAGTGGCGCGAGAAATACGACATCGAGGTCCGCCTCGCCGTCGGCGTGAACTCCGGAGAGGCGATCGTCGGCAACATCGGCTCCGACAAGCGCATGGAGTACACGGTGATCGGCGACGTGGTGAACGTGGCCTCGCGGCTCGAGGCGATCGCGGCGCCGAACCAGGTGCTTGTCTCCGAGGCGACAAGGGCCCTCGCCGGCGACGCCTTCCCCCTGCGCGCGCTGGGCGAGCGCAACCTCACGGG
>JAICEP010000748.1 GCA_025924095.1 Sorangium sp. | reverse complement strand
TGTCCGGATGGGCGCCACGCCTGTCCGGATGGGCGCCACGCCTGTCCGGATGGGCGCCACGCCTGTCCGGATGGGCGCCACGCCTGTCCGGTCGGGCGCTGCGCCGCGCTCGCCGCCCGCCGCCGCGGGCGAGAGGTGCACGCCGAAGACCCGCAGATCGATGTCGCGCGCCTGCACATCGGCGTCGAGCCGGACGGGCCCCGTCACGTCGAGCCGCCCCGCGAGTGCGACGCTGCCCCCCGCCGGACCGGGCGGGTCCGCCGAGAACGAGGCCGCGACGTCGAGCTGGGGGAGATGGCCGTTCAGCGAGACGCGCACGGCCACCGGCTCGGTGAGGGGGTGATCCGGCAGGAGGCTCCGGAGCTGCTCCGGCGTCGCGCGCGGGACGCTCGCGTGCGCCTCGAGGTGCTCCTCGTCGAGCACGGCCCGGGCGGTGACCTCGACGTCGGCGAGCCGACCGGCGAAGCTGCTCCACATCCGGACCTTCTCGCCGGCGCGGAGGTGGTAGTTCGCCGTGCCCGCGGTCCTGGCGGGCAGGAAGGCGCGATCCACGAGGCCGGTCTGGTCCACGTCGAGCGCCACCCCCTCCGGGCCGATGTGCAACGACCCGACGAGCCGGCTGACGTCGGCGTCGAGCGCGCGCGGCGGCGCGAGCTGCCCGTGGATCCACCCGCGCCCGATCTCGATGCGCGAGAGCGCGACGACGACGTCGCGCGGCGGGGCCTCGGGCGCAGGCGAGGGCGGGCGGCTCGGCGGCAGCGGCGTGAACGTGTCGCCGAGGGTGACGCCGCCCGCGCCGCTGTCCTGGACCAGCACCTCCATCTGCTCGACCCGGATGTACGGGACCTCGATGCGGAGCGCGCCCGCCCCGAGGAGCGCGCCGCGGAGCATCGAGAGCACGTCGGCGCGCGCCTCGATGCCGCCCGCGCGGATCACCTTGTTCCCCCGCGGATCGAGCGCGACCGCGGAGCGGATCCGCACGCCGCTCAGGCTGAGCGCGTCGATCTCGTCGGCGACGATCCGCCCCTGAAAGAGGGAACCGAGCAGCCGGTTGGTGGCGTCCCGGGCGACGCGGCGCGCGGCGGGCGTGTCGAGGTGGAGCGCGACACCGACGGCCGCGGCGCCGGTGAACACCAGAGCCAGCCCGAGCGTCGTCGCCGCGGCGGACGCGGCGCGGCGCATGCGGCCCGGCGCGCGCGGCAGAGGGCGCCGCGGCTCTGGTGCGGGGGCGGGCGTCACGGAGGGTAGCTTAGTACGCAAGAGGCGCGGCGACCGCGCTGGCGCGCGAAGTGACACCAGGCGACGGAGGGCGGCTGTGACGCCGGCGCGATCCCCGCCGCGGCGCGTCCGCGCTGGATCCACGGGCTCCGCGGGGGACGCCGTCGCCGGGACGCCGCGGCCTGCTCGTCGCCGGGCGGCGCGTCCGAGGCGCGCCGGCGCCGAGCGCTCAGCCGGCGAGCCGCTCGAGCTCCACGAAGAGCGCGCCGAGCTCCGGCTTCGATCGGAGCGGCGCGCAGAACCGGCTGGCCAGGTGGAGCAGCTCCGCGTCGAGCTGATCGGCCCTGCGCCCCATCTCGGCGATGCGCTCCTGGGACTCCCGGCGCCGCGCCTCGAGCTGCCGATCGAGCTCCTCGAGCCGCTCGCGCAGCTTCTTGATCTGCGCGTCCACCTCGGCCACCTCGTGCTCGCGGGCGATCGCCTCGCTCTCCGCCTCGTAATCCGCCTTCCGCGACGCGTACCAGCCCTCGACGAGCTCGGCCAGCCGGCGGTAGCCGGCGGCGAGCTCGAGGTAGGGCTCGGCGAACCCGCTCCGTCCCTCCCAGCGCACGGCCTCCTTGTGCGCGCTCAGCACCGCCGGAATGAACGCCTGCGTCGCCGCGTTCAGCGGCGCCACCCTGGCGCGGAAGGAGCGGGCCTCGTCGCGCGTGAGCGAGGCGTCGACCGTGAGCGCGTCCATCGCCCGCCCGATCTGCAGCCGGCCGTCGCGCCACTCCTCGGCGACGCCCTCGAGGCGCCGCTGCTCGTCGAGCGCCCTCGAGCGGAGCTCGGCGTGCTCCCGCACGAGGCCGCGCAGCCCCTCGAGCTGCCGCTGGATGTCCGCCGGCGCGGACGCGCCGAACGCGCGGGCCGTCATCTTCTCGAACAGATCGAGCCGGTTGACCCAGGGATCGCGCCCGGTGCCGCGCGACCGCACGGCCGAGTCGCGCGGCATCGCCTCGGGCGGCGGGGGGAGCGCGATCCGGTCCGCCGCCGCGATCTCCTCGAGCTCCGCGAGCACGCGGTACGCGTCGACGGGGCGCTCCGAGGGCGCCTTCGCCATCAGGGCGCTGACCAGCCGGTCGAGCGCGTCGGGCATCTCGGGGGCGAGATCCTTGAGGGCCGGCGGTTGCTCGTTCATGTGCTTCAGGATCCAGCTCGCCGGATCGGGCGCGTCGAACGGCAGCCGCTGCGTGATCATCTCGAACATGATGACCCCGAGCGAGTAGAGGTCGGCCGGGGGGCCCGCGTCGATCGTCGTGCTGCGCTCGGGCGCCATGTACTGCGGCGTGCCGAAGATCTCGCCGAGGTTCGTGAGCCGCGCGTCCTGCGCGCACCGGGCGATGCCGAAGTCGAGCAGCTTCACCCAGTCGCCCTTCAGCAGGAACACGTTCTCGGGCTTGAGATCGCGGTGCACGACGTCGAAGTCGTGGGCTCGGCCGAGGGCGCGCGCCATCTGCACCCAGATGGGCAGCGCCCGCGCGAGCGGCACCCGGCTGCGCTCCACCACGTCGGCGAGGCTCGTCCCCTGGAGCAGCTCCATCACGAGGAAGGGCAGCCCCTCGTCGGTGTCGCCCTGATCGAAGATCTCGATGATGTTCGGGTGCGCGAGCCGCTGCGCGTGCCGCGCCTCGCGCCGGAAGCGCTCCCGCGTCGTCGTGTCCTGCGCGAACTCGCGGTTCAGGATCTTGATGGCGCACGGCGTCCCGATGAGCTTGTTGTAGGCCCGGTAGACCGTGGCCATCCCGCCGATCCCGAGCGCCTGCTCGATGACGTACCGGCCCGCGATCGACATCCCGATGCGGGGATCCTTCTCGGAGACGAGCGACGAGCCGTCGATGAAGCAGAAGGCGCTGTCGGCCGGATAACGCTGATGGCACTGCGGGCAGGTCTTCATGGCGGGCACGTCGGCTGCAAGGCTACACTCTACGAGGGGCCACTCTCGAGGGTCAACGCTCGGCGCGCGCCTCGACGCTTTGTTGGCTTGCGCTGCTGCGTGGTAGTTCGCGGGCGCCGCTCGCCTGGCGCGTCCAGCGGTGCTTACGCTCCGCCGCTCTGCTCGTTGCGCTTCTGGTGTTTCTTGCGCGTCTTGCGCGTCTTGCGCCTCCGGTGCTCCTTGCGCACGTGGCGTGATTCCTGCGACGTCGGACGGTGCTGCACGACATGCCGCGCACGGGCTCGCCGCGTTATGTTCTCGCCACGTCATGGACGAGGTCCCCTTGCGCGCGGTGGTGATCGGCTCGGGTGTCGGCGGCGCTGCCGCGGCGCTCCTCCTGGCGCACGCCGGTATCCCGACCCTCCTCGCCGAGAAGGGGCGCCGTCTGGGCGGCTCCGCTGCGGCTTACGAGAGGGACAGCTTCCGTGTCGATACAGGCACGCACATGCTCTGCCGCGGCGAGGAGGGCCCCCTCGGCGACGTGCTCCGCCGCGTGGGTCAGGGCGACGCGATCGCCTTCCGGCAGAGCAGCGAGCCCGCCGCGCTCAGCTTCGCGGGCCCCGCGCGCGGCGGCCGCGACGCTGCGCGCGGCGGGGGCGTTGTCTTGGCGGCGGGTCACCGGCGGCTGGCCGCGTC
>JAICEP010000747.1 GCA_025924095.1 Sorangium sp. | reverse complement strand
CGCGGAGAGGGAGCCGGCGCAAGGGGTGCTCATGCTGTCCTTCATTGCAGGCGCGATCCACCTCGAGGCGAGAGGGCCCCAGGGGACCGAGGCGGGGCGCCCCGCGGCGGCACCCTGTGCAGGGAGCGAGCCAGCGATGGAGCGCCCGGCGTGCACGCACGCCCGCGCCCGCCGAGGGATCGAGCCGCGGCTTTCAGCGCCGTCCTCCGGTGATGCATGCGCGCCGCGCGGTCTTCGTTGTGGTTGGGTCGTGGACGGAGATCACGGGAGCGGCCCGGCGCGCGGTGCGCCGCGTCGCCCGCCGGCGGCGCTCAGTTCAGGTCCTTGCTCGCCGGCTCGTCCCGGGGCGTGGGCTGCGCGCGCGCCGCGTCGAGGATCCGGTCGATGACCCTGAGCCCGGCCGCAAACATGTCCCGCTCAGCGCGCTCGCCCCCGGCGTGCACCTCGGCCGCCTTCTCGCGCAGGGTGAGCGCGTCGCGGCGGACGACCGGGAGGCGGGCCGCGGCGGCCGCCTCGGCGATGCACCCGGCGAGATCGTAGACGAGGAACGCGTCCTCCTCGCTGATCCGCGGCTCGGCGCGGCGCACGCCGGCGCGCGCGCGCGCCGGGGCTCCGCCTGCGCGACCCCTGTGGACGTACGGCGCGACCTCGCGAGCGCCGTCGTCCCCGAGCGAGCCGGCGGAGACGCGGTCGAGCAGGCACGTCAGCTCGGCCCGGTAGGCGGCGAGCACGAGCGCGCAGAGCGCCCCGCGATCGCGCAGCGAGTAGAGGATCAGCTCGAGGAGCCGGTCAGACCGGGTCGCGCAGTTTTGCATCGCTGCCTTGTACGGTGTTCGCCCCCGCGACCTCAATCCCGAACGCCACCGCCCGCGGCGGATCCACCGGCGGACGCAGGGCGCGTTACGGCGCGAGGGCGCTGGGGCGGCGCGCGCCGGCTCGCGCCGATGTGCTGCCAGCGCGGGGTCGAGGTGGGGGGCCCCACGCGGCAGTTGCGGAGCTGCGCCGGATCGGTCAATAGGTCCGACCCTCCTGCGTCAACGGGCAGCGACAGATGTCCGGCGTACTGACGCTGCTGCTCAGCCTGTCACCTGATCCTCATCGTATCGGCATTCCCGTGACCGCGAATCGTTCTACGAGCCCCACGCACACCGAAGAGCAGTCCACCGAGCCGACCTCGGCCACCGGCATCACCTCGCCCACCCAGCCCGCCGACGGCGCGCCCGGCGCCGGGATGAGCGCGCAGGGCGAGGCGATCGTGAGCGAGGAAGAGGCCCTGCTCGCCCGCGTGACCACGCACCTCGCCTCGGTCGCGACAAAGCCGTCGCGGCCGCCGCCCATCGAGAACCACGAGGAGCAGCTCCTCTCGCTCCGCGATCAGATCGCGGCGGCGCGGCTGGAGGACATCCCGGCGCTCGTGCAGCAGATGGAGCGCCTGCAAGGGATCGCCGCGCGGCGGAGCGAGAACGTCGTCGAGCCCGTCGATCCGAAGGCGCCGTACTTCGGCCACCTGCGCCTGCGGGAGAAGGGCCGTCCCGAGCGCGACGTGCTCATCGGGCGCACGACGCTCGTCGACGCGAGCGCGGGCGTGCGGATCGTCGACTGGCGCCACGCCCCGGTCAGCCAGATCTACTACCGTTACGAGGAGGGCGCGGACTACGAGGAGACCTTCGGCGAGCGCGAGGTCGAGGGCACTGTGCTCGTGCGGCGCACGGTGACCATCGACGACGGCGAGCTCTGCCGCATCTCGGCGCCGCAGGGGACGTTCGTACGGGCGCCCTCGGGCTTCCGCGAGATCGCGACGCGGGCGGCCGAGCTCGCCGGCGGCCAGGGCAGCGCGGTGCGCCCGGAGGACATGCGCGACATCGCGCGCGCGGCGACGGGCGGCGCGCGCGGCGGGCTCGGGACCGGGGCGACGTTCCACGCGCGCGAGGACCGGCACCTGCCGGAGATCGCCGCGCTCCTCGACCCGCGGCAGTTCGAGCTCATCTCGAAGCCGGACGCCGGCATCGTGGTCATCCAGGGCGGCGCCGGCAGCGGCAAGACGACGATCGGCGTCCACCGGCTCGCCTTCCTCGCCTACAACGGCGGCCGCCGCTTCACCGCCGACAAGATGCTCGTCATCGTCGGCAGCCCCGCGCTCCGCGCGTACATCGGCGAGGCGCTCCCCGCGCTCGGCCTGGGCGGCATCGCGGTGGAGACCTTCGCCGAGTGGGCGCGCGCGGCCAGGAAGCGCGCGTTCCCGTGGCTCGAGGCGCCGATCGAGGAGAACACGCCCTCGGTGGTGACCCGCTACAAGACCCACCCGGCGATGCTCCACCTCCTCGAGCAGCGCGCCTCGGAGCTCAAGGACGACGCGCGGGCGCGGCGCGACTCGCGCGGGACCCTCGCGTTCTGGGCCGACGTGCTCACCGATCTCGACCGGGTGACGGCCGCCTTCGCGGCGGCGAACGACCCCGAGTTCGGCCCCGAGCAGGTGAAGCGTGCGTGGCGCTGGTGCGCGGACCGCTGCCCTGCGGTGCTCGACCTCGACCCCGGCGATCGCGCCGAGCGCAAGGCGGCGATGGCCGACGAGCCCGCGGACGACGACGACGACGATCGCGGCGCGGACAGGGCCGAGGTCTCGAGCGACGACCGCGCGGTGCTCGATCCGGAGGACGACGCGCTCCTCCTGCGGGCGTACCAGCTCCTCCGGGGCGAGCTCCGCAAGGGGAAGAACGTGCTCGTCTACGAGCACCTCTTCGTGGACGAGGCGCAGGATCTGGCGCCGATCGACCTCGCGGTGCTGCTCGGCGTGGTGGCCGAGCCGCGCAGCGTGACCCTGGCGGGCGACACGGCGCAGCGGCTCTTCATGGACTCCGGCTTCCGCGACTGGCGCGCGACGCTCGACGACCTGGGCCTGTCGCGGGTCGACGTCGAGCCGCTGCGCATCGCGTACCGCTCGACGCGCGAGGTGCTCGCGTTCGCCCGCGCGGTGCTGGGCCCGCTGGCGGATCCGACGCCGCCCCTCGCGCCGCGCAGCGGCGCGCCGGTCGAGCACCACCATTTCCCGAGCGCCGGCGCCGCCGTCGCGTTCCTGGCGGACGCGATCCGCCCGCTGTTCGCCCGCGAGCCCCGCGCCACGCTGGCGATCCTGGCGCGCCACCCCGAGCAGGCGGACGTCTACTACGACGCCCTCAAGATGGCGGAGGTCCCGAACCTCCGGCGCGTGCGCGCCTACGAGTTCGCGTTCCGCCCCGGCGTCGAGGTGACGGAGATCCGGCAGGTGAAGGGCCTGGAGTACGACTACGTGGTGCTTGTCGACGTGAACGCGTCGACCTACTCGGCGGACGCCGAGTCGCGGCACCTGCTCCATATCGGGGCGACGCGCGCGGCGCACCAGCTCTGGGTGATCTCGACGGCGGCGCCGTCGCCGCTCGTGCCGGACTGGCTGGGCTGAAGGACGGGTAGGGGGCCCACCGCCCCGCGGACTGCGGCGCTGCGGCGGCTCCGGGCTGCGGCGGCTCCGGAGCGAGCGCCGCGCGCCCGGACAGGCGACTCCGCTGCTGCGCGCGGGAGCGGCGCGGCCGGCGCAGCGCGACCGCTGCCTCCCGCACAGCCGCGCTCGCCCTCCGCAGGCCCGTTCGCGCGCGCGAACGCTGGCGTGGACCGCCTGCGAGGACGCCCTCGGTCGGCGGCGCGGAACCCATTGCCGTCTCGGCTCGCTAGTCTGATCGGGGGGGCTCAGCCGCGGTTGCCTCGCTCGGCCCGCGCGGTGGACACAATCGACCGGGTGCCGAGAGGGTATCCATGACCAGGGCGGGTCTGGGAGTAGATTCCACCCCGCGCGGTGGAGCAGCCAGGG
>JAICEP010000746.1 GCA_025924095.1 Sorangium sp. | reverse complement strand
TCACATCTGCGACGAGCTCGCCCGCGGCCCCTGGATCGCCGGCTACCAGCACGGCGCCGGCCTCACCCTGCGCCTCTCCGGCGTGCGCGCCCGCTTCGGCATGCCCGCCTTCACCCCCGAGCAGCACGACCGCCTCGCCGCGCTCCTCGACACCCTCACCCCCTCCGCCGACGACGCCCTCGACGATCTCCTCCGCACCGCCCCGTCCCCCATTCCTCCCTCTTAAATCCAGACGGCGTCCCGCGGCGGTCACTCATGGATGATGATCGTCGTGCCCTCGCCCAGCTCTTCGCCTGTATTGATGGCGTGCCACCCCGGCGGCACCGGGGGCTCGGTCCACAGGAACACCCGGTGGGCGTCGATGGGCGACAGGTTGATGCAGCCGTGGCTGCGCGGCGTGCCGAAGACGTCGTGCCAGTACGCGGCGTGGAGCGCGTAGCCGCTCGCGAAGTACTGGATGTACGGCACGTCCTTGAGAGCGTAGGTCCCCTCGCCGCGGCGCCGCGTGACGCCGTACTCCCCGTCGCCCTTGCGGGGGGCCGCCTTCTGGCCCGCCTCGGGCTTCGCCGCCGCGCCCGCGCCCGGCTTCTTCGACGAACGCTCCTTCGAGGAGCCGCCCTTGTCCGGCTTCGCGCCGCGCGACGCGGAGGGCGCGTCGGCGGTCGTGTCCGCGCGGCCGCCGACGCTCGACGACTCGTTCGAGTCCATCGTCGCCGTGATGTGCTTGTTGCGCATACGGAAGATGCCGCGCACCGTGGCGGTCGTGGTCTTGGGGTCGGCCACCCCCGCCTGACCGGTCGAGACCAGCGTGGCATAGATGGGGCGCTTGCCCTCCCAGAGCACGAGCGTCTGGTGCGTGATCGAGACCTCGATCCACTTCTCGCCCTTCTCGGCGACCTCGGGCCACGCGGACGGGGCGACCGCGAGCCCGACGTCCAGCTGGCTCACGTACCGCTGATCCTTCGTACGGTAGTACTTCACCCCCTCGATCCGGCGCATCCGCCCGGTCAGCGGGACGAGGTCGCGGAACGGGAGCTCCTTGCCCGGCGTGGCCTTGTCCCCCTGGATCTGGACGTCGCGAGCGTTCCGCGCCCGGACGAACGCGAGCGGCAGCGTGAGCTCGTCGTTCAGCTCGACGCCGTGCCAGGGAGAGCCCGTGTCGGGCTTGATCTTCGTGGCGGGCGCGAGCCGGAGATCGGTCGTGATCGCGAACCGCCGGCTCAGCGACTCCGGTCCGGTCGGGAACGACCCGATCAGCGACAGGCCGGTGAAGCGCCGCGCGCGATCGGCGAAGACCGCGTAGTCCGGCACCTTGAAGTCGCTGATGTTGCGGATGAGGCGCTTGCCGCCCTCCAGCCAGAACGGGAGCGGGTCGCTGTCCCCTTCCGCGCCGAGCAGGGCGCCCTCGCCGAGCTCGAGCGAGTTCTTCCCGAGGCCGAGCTCGCCGATCCGCTTGCCCGGCAGCGGCACGCCGCGCGCGTCGATCGCCACGTCGCTCGCGCCGAGGATGACCCGCTGCACGGTCGCCTTGTTCTCCTCGAACCACGAGAGGTGCTCGTCGAGCTTGAACTCGGATTTGCGCTGCTCGTCGGCGGTGGGCACGCGCAGGTAGAGCGGCAGCACGGCGCGGACGAAGGCGTACCGGTACGGGAGCGCGGCCGTCAGGTTCGGCCCGGGGCCGGCGGCCTTGAGGAGGGGGTCGTCGAGATCGAGCGTCGCGTCCTCGCCGACGCAGAGGAAGCCGCGGGGCTCGATCGCGTACCAGCCGCCCGGGCAGCCGGCGGTGCCGGCGGGCTCGGCGGCGCGGGGCACCCTGGAGCCGACGCGCAGGTAGCCGAGCTTCTTCGACGTGTCGCGTGGCTCCTTGTAGACGGTCGCCACGAAGCCGGTGATCCCGAGCAGCGGCTTGTCGGTCGGCGGCCACGCCGTCACCGTGGGCGCCGCGGGCGCCGGCTCCCCCGCGGCGGCCGTGACCGCCGCGGCGGCCGCCTCCGCGCCCGCGTCGTCGGCCACGGCGCCCGCCGGCCCGTCCGTGGGCTTCTTGCACGCGCCCGCCCCGCACACCGCCGCCGAGAGCGCCGCGACGCGCGCGAGGCCAGCGAAACGAAGAACGACGCGCGCCGCGCGCATCGAGCGCGGCGCACAGCGAGGCTTCCCGGAAGACAGCAGGCCGCCCATACGGGCCTACTTGCCAAAAACGGGGCGCGACGAAAAGCCCAAAACACCCGCCCGGCGCTCAGGCCAGGAGGCCCGGCAACGGACCCGTGCAGTAAGCGGGGTTGCCGAACGTCGACACGTCCACGCCCATCGCGTTGCACAGCGTCACGAGCAGGTTGTTGTGGGGGTCGCCCTCGTAGCGCAGGTACCTCCCGGTCCGGAGCGCCCCGCCGGCGCCGCCGGCGATCACGTACGGCATGTCGCGCCGCGCGTGGCTCTGCCCCTGCGCGATGTCGGTGCACCAGAGGACGAGCGTGTTGTCGAGGAGCGTGCCCGTGCCCTCCTGGACCGCGTCGAGCTTCCCGAGCAGGTACGCGAGCTGCTCCGCTTGCCAGCGCCCGATGTCGATGAGCTGCCGCTGCTTGTCGGCGTAGCCCGGGCTCGAGTGCGACAGCGCGTGGTGCGTGTCCGACTGGCCCAGCCAGGTGAACACCTTCCCGGCCTGCGTCGCGCTCCACTGGATGGACGCGACCCGCGTGAGATCGCAGGCGAGCGCCATCGCGAGCTGGTCGGTCTGCAGCCTCCCGATCGCAGGGAAGTTGTCGTTCGCGTAGACGTCGAGCGGCTCGCCCAGCTCCGGCAGCGCGCACACGCCGCCGAGGAGCCCCGGCGCGTCGAGGCGCTTCTCGATCTCGCTCACCGCGTCGAGGTGCTGCTCCAGCTTCTGTCGGTCCTCGCCGCCCAGCGTCCTCGCGAGGGAGCCGTAGTCCTCCATGACGCTGCCGAGCACCCGGCGCCGCAGGGCGCGCCGCCGCTCGAGGTCCGCCGGGTCGGCGCCGAGATCCAGGAAGAGCCGGTCGAACGCCGCGCGCGGGTCGTCCTCGGGCGGGACCGGCTGGCCCGGGCCGAGGTACGAGACGCGCGACGAGACGTTGGCGTACTGGACCTGGACGCCGAGCTCGAGCGACGAGAGCTTCGTGCGCTCCCCGAGCTTCGCGGCGAGGAACTGGTCGACCGAGATGCCGCCGCCCCAGCCGACGCGCGCGGCCGGGTCGCAGGCGTACGGGAAGAGGGTGCCCTCCTGGAGCTCCGTGCCCGTGAGGGCCTGTCCGATGCCCTGCTGGTGGGCATCGCCCGGCCCGTGGTGGGCGGACTCCATGTCGATGCCCTCGAGGACGAGCAGCTTGTCCCGGTAGGGCGCGAGCGGGGCGAGGATCTCACCGAGCTCGAAGGACGTCTCGGTCCCGGTCGGCTGCCAGGCGTTCTTGACCGTGCCGAGGCCCGTGAAGAAGACGACGAACCGCTTCGGGAAATCGACGGCGCTGGCCGAGCCGGCCATCGCGTCGAGGAAGGGCAGCGCGAGGGCGAGCCCGCCGGCCCCGCGCAGGAAGGCGCGCCGATCGAGGCGCCCCCTTGACGCCCGGCGCTGCGCGGCGCCGCTCACGGCGCACCCCCTGCGTCCGGCGCCGCGCGGCGGTAGCGGAACGCGTCCGTCTGGGTCAGCGCAACGAGCAGCGCCTTGATGTTGTACCTGCTCTCGGCGAACGCCGCCTGGATCTGGCGCATGCTGCACTCGTCCTCCGCCTGCTCGGCGCGGCCGTAGCCGAAGCGGAACCACTGCAACGCCACGCACCGCCGCACCTCCGCGCTCTCGCCGAGCCGCGCCGCGAGCTCGAGCGCGCCGTCGAACGGGC
>JAICEP010000745.1 GCA_025924095.1 Sorangium sp. | reverse complement strand
GGCTCGGGCGGCGCCTCGGGGCAGAGGGATTCGCCGAGGCCTGCGGCGCCCGAGCAGTCGCCGCAGGCCAGGTTGAGGCACTCCGCCGTCGCCATCGAGGTGAACGACGCCGCGCCGCAGTGAGCGGGGCTGGTGCAGGTCTCGACCGAGTTCCCCTGGTAGAGGCAGCCGACGAGGCAGGAGCAGTTCGTATCCTGGGAGCAGGCTTGGTACGGCTCGCAGCAGAAGACCTTGGCGCATGCCACGCAGCTATCGTCCGCCTCCGTCAGATCGCAGGACGTGACGCCCTGCGGTCTGTACCTGGGCGGCTTGAAGACCAAGGGAGCCCTCGTGTTGCCGGTGTTCTTGCATCGTGCCGACGATGTTCTGGTCTTGCAATTTTAGCTGGAATATTGCATCCCTGTTCGCTTCGGCAATCGCGGACTGCATATCGACGGCGCACACGTGATTGACATAGGTCATATGACACGCGGTCGCCTGGATCGTACATTCTCATCTGGTCTGGCCACCGACGCACTGTGGGACCATGTCGCACGCTGGCAGGATCGAGATTGGAATGAGGGCCAAGCTCAGGGCGGACCTGCGTCGACCAGATCCGACGGCTTCAATCCCAGCCCGTTCTGTTGACACACGCAGACTCCTTCCCGTATTTTTTCGTGCCAGACGCATAAGACCCCATTGGGCGGTGGACAGCCCATCGAGAAACACTCCTCGTGGTAGTAGCACCTGGGATTGTCACGAGTTCGATACAGGGACCATTCCCGATCGGCGTTACACCCGACCAGGGCCAGTGCAAAGGCGGCGAGGAGGGTGCGGCTTTGACGGTACATGGCCATCTCCTTCCGCAGGCCACACGACGCCGCGAGGAGGTCTGAAAGGATCCTCTGTCCCAGAGAGAGGCGGGTGAAGAATACGGCGCGAACGGAAGGCGGCGCCGGCTCGCCCCTCCACGCCGGCAGCGGTAGGCGGCGGCGATCGCCCGTCCCCCGCGCCTCATCATCTCTCTTACGGACACCCCTCCGCGCGTGACGCCCGATCACGCGGACGGCAACGTGGACGAACGCCGAGAGAAGAACGGCGAGCGCGGAGACAACTCCCATGACGACCCCTGGCCGCAGGCCTAGCCGGGCGCGGCTTCGCCGGTCAATCGGCCTCTGCCTCGCCCAATGCGCGTGGCGCGCCCGGTCCTCGACTGCCCGCTTCCCGGCTCGATGGCTCTCTGTCGTCCTGCCCGGAGAGCCTCTCGCGCGCCCCTCAGCGCGAGGCGACGTCCCGGCCACGCTCCTGCGCGGGGAACGGGTTCGGCCACACCGGCAGGAGCGACTGGCGGTACACGGTGAGCCGCAGCAGGTCGATGCCCGCGATGGCGCCGAACGCCACGGCGTCGTCCGTCCCGTAGCTCCCCTGGAGCGACAGGCTGATGCCGAGCGGCGCCCCGAGCGTGAGCGAGCCGGCCACGCCCGTGGAACCCACACCCCAGAAGCGGCGGTAGCCGCCCACGTCGAAGGCAAGGCCCAGCTGGCCGGCCTGGAAGCCGCGCGTCGCGACCCGGGCGAGCAGCGCGAGATCGATGCCGCTGTCGAGGAGGGGGGTCGCGCGCATCAGGCCGCCCACGATGACGGGCGCGTCGGGCGTTGTGCCGACGCCGACGTCGAGCGACAGCGCGCTGTCGAGGACGAGATCGCCGTCCCCCTGCTTCCAGCCGACCGCGCCGGCGCCGACGAAGGTCCACGCGGAGGCGTCCGCGCGCGAGGACGATGACCAGGCAAGCGGGGCGAGCAGAGCCCCGAGGGCGAGGAGACAGGCGATCGGCGAACGCACGCGAGCGAGCTACCACGAAGCGCCGAGCGGCGATAGGTCAGCGCGCGCCGCCCCGCCGCTCGACGATCCGCCGCGCGACGAGCGCCGCCACCTCGGGGTCGAAGAGGAGCGTGTTGTGCCCCCGCGCCTCCATCACGCGCACCTCGCCGCCCGGCAGCGCGTGCGCGATGGGCGAGCGGACAAGCGTGTCGGCGCCCGCGATGATCGACAGGTGCGGGACGCTCGACCGCGCCGTCCCGAGGAGGACACGCCGGAGGAGCGGGCTCGAGGCGTCGAGATCCCGCGCGCCCCCGAAGCCGAGCAGCCCGGCGCGCGGGATGCCGCCGAACGGGCTCGCCATGGAGATGGTCTGCACGATCCGAGGATCGACGACCTCCTGCGCGAAGAAGCGGCACACGATGCCGCCCATGCTGTGGCCGACGAGGTGCAAGCGCGCCCCGGCCGGCAACGCCGAGACAAGGCCCGCGAGGCGCGCCGAGAGCTCCTCGACGCCAGGCCCCGGCGCGTACGACATCGTCGCCGTGTGAACCGACCCCGCCGGAGGCCCCGCGCGCGCCGGGCCCCGCCGGCCGGGTGCCCGCGACGTGGCAGCGTGGCGCTCGATCGCCGTTCGCAACGGCCGGAGGACGCCGGCAGACGCGAAGAGCCCGTGCAGGATGATCACCACGTCGTCGCCGTCCGACGTCCCGGCAGGGATCACCGGCGCGAGGGTGTCGTACGGCAGGAGGACCGCCTGCCGCGCAAACGAGGCCACCTCCCTGCCTGCGCTCGCCGCGAAGGCCGACGCACGGAACCACCTCACCACGTGGTGGCTCTTACCATGGATCCGTCGCGCGATGCCCCCGGCGCCCCCCCGACGCGCTGCGTCCCGGCCGATCCGGCCGATCACGGCCGCATCAGCCAGACATGGAAGCTGCGGAACGTCCCGAGGAGCGACCGGATCCGGATCCGATCGCCCGGCGCGACGTCGCGCAGCGGCACCCGGATCTCGGACCAGCGGTCCGCCGGGCGCTCGGGCACCTCGACGCGCACCTCGCCGCCGGCGGCGACCGCGACGCCGAGCGCGATCGGGCCGCCCCCGTCGGTGCGCAGCACGAGCACGGCAGGTCCCCGCGGGATCGCGGCGACCGAGCCGATCGCGAACGACTGCTCGCGCCCCTCGGGGATGAGCCTGCCCGCGTCGAACCGCGGCGCGCCGTCGCCGCCGCCGCCGCCGCCCGGCAGCAGCGCGCCGATGACCCAGCCGCCGCGCGGCGACGGGAAGGCGTAGCGATGCGCCCGCTCGTCGACGAGATCGGCGATGTCCACCTCGTCGACGACCCCGTCGCGGCGCTCCCCCGGCGGGGCGAGCGCCGACCAGTCCGCCTCGTAGATCACCTTCTCGTCGGCGGCGCACATCACGTTGTCCTCGATCTTCACCGCGTCGACGCGCCTGCCGAAGACGTCCGCGAGCCCGCCCCACCAGGACGGGTACAGGGCGAAGACGTCCGGCCGCTCGGCGGCGTCGAGCCGCTCGATGAGCTCGACAACGGCCGGCACCCCGTGCACCGAGGCCCGCGCGAACGGCATCCCCCGGTACCCGCCGAGGCCGAGCCCGTCGATCGCCGGGATCCCCGACAGGTACGGGATCGCGCCCGCGTCGCCGAGGAGCACCCGCCGCGGCCGCGGCGCGCGCGCGCCGAGCCGCCGCGCGACCTCGACGTGCTGCCCGGCGATGTTCGCCGAGGCGCGGGCGAAGTGGTCGATCTGCCGCGCGAACCCCCGGGAGGGCGCGGCGAGCGCCGCGAAGGCGAGCGCCGCCGCGACCCCCGCGGCGAGCCGGCCCCGCCGCGCGAGCGCCTCGACCCCGAGCGCCGCGGCGACGAGCAGCATCGCGAGCGACGGGGCGGCGTAGCGGAGGTTCTGGTAGCGCGCCGTCGCGTTGAGCGCGACGAGGAGCAGCGAGCCGTACGCGCCGATCAAGAGCGGCACGGCGTGGCGCCGCGCGCGCAGATCGAGCGCCGCGATCGCGCCGAGCAACGGCAAGAGGAG